>DASCRE010000211.1:0-2581 GCA_034408645.1 Fidelibacterota bacterium
AATGAAGTGATAATCAGAGTAATACCGACCGTTTATTACATATTTACTGATTGGGGTGATCTTCAAGATGCCATTAACCCTGGAGTAGAAGGTTCAGGGCTTACAGCACCTACACCTGGGGATATTTTTGAAGAATGGAAAAGATTTGATGGTAATGTAGTATATAATTCTTTAGATGATGTGCCGGTCGGAAAAAACTCACGTTTATGGACACCGATCTATGATGATATCACTAGCAATCTAGAGTCTTTTTATATGGATAAAAATGTCTATCCGCCAAGTGGGTTTATAAGTCCAGAGACTTATGAAAATTTGATTCTTGAAACCACTCTTTATAGCCAATATCCTAGGAAGTCGGCTCGAAATGAAATGTCAAGTGGTGATGACGATATGATTGGTGTCATAATTGCCTATGAGCAAGGGTCAGATCTATGCAATAACACTTCAGCTGATCATGATCCAGCAACATGCTCTAATGAAGGTTCTGAGTATCATTATATAATTGCAGCAAACAGGACGGGAGGAGGAGTCCCACCCTACGAGGGTTGGGGATTAGTTTATGGAAAAACTGGAGACACT
Source organism: Fidelibacterota bacterium (assembly GCA_034408645.1). Lineage (GTDB taxonomy): Bacteria > Fidelibacterota > Marinisomatia > Marinisomatales > AB-629-J13 > AB-629-J13. The sequence continues at coordinate 580 of DASCRE010000211.1, forward strand.
TCTCCTATTATAATTGATGATTATGATATAGACGGTATAGGCAATTCCAGTCCAAGTTGGCATGGCAGATTTACACGGATCAAATTTGTTAAAGCGGATAATATAATAACAGCTTATTCTACCGAGCTTCTTCCATGGCAGGATGATGACAATAATAATGTCATTAATTCTCAGGATCGATACGCTGATGATAAAACGGCATCAAGAAATTATGCAATAGCACAACCCTATGAAGATGGTGATGCGATTCTAACTGTAGATTTAACCAGCAATCGCAAGTACCACAAATTTATAACAAAAACGGGTCAAGTTCCTCCTAATACCGGTAGTTCATTCGGTTTTATCACTTATAGTCAGCCAGAAGCCACTTATTTTGATAATGTGATTCCGGAACCTGAAGTACAACATGAGGTAGAAACAGGTTATATCGTTTATTTTAATGATCGGGATGATACCGATGGTGATAAAACTTATGTTACTTGGGATCCATTTGACCTAGAAGGAGATGATGAAGCTAATGAACGGGGTATTAATTCTAATGCAATAAAAAGTGGTATCTGGAAATGGATTGAAAATGATTGGATTTTCCAGGAAGGCATTTCTATTCAGGACTTAAATGGATTTTATGGTACGATTACTCCTAATGAAGATCTCAACTCAGATCCTATAGAAGAGAACGGTCTTGTTGTAAAATATTATATAAAAAAGGAAAATCAGAATCAATAGAATGAGTAAGTACAAATCAAAAGGTTTTACCCTCATTGAATTAATTATTGTTGTAACTCTCATAGGTATCCTTGCGCCCGGTATGACCATGATTTTCTCTAATATCCTTGACAATTACCGCACCATGACTGCAATAGCCAGGGTTACAAAAAGTTCGGAATATGTTCTGCACAGGTTTACCGAAGACATGAATAGCTGCAAGACCATTACAAAGGCTGATGAGAAAGAGATTGAAATTGAAATCGCAACTAATCCTGTCCAGACTTATCGCTACAAAATTGATGGTACAGACGCTACGATAAAACTGTGTGTGTCAAGTAGTGTCAATTGTGGCGATGATCAAAATTATCATACAGTTATTGAAGGTGTCAGATCCACGACGAAATTCAAATATCTGGAGGCAGATCTTAACGAACTTGCGAATAACCAACCAAAACCGTGGCTTTCATCCAATGATGAGCATTATGATGAACTTAACGACATCGTCTATGTGGAATTGAAGCTTGATCTGGTTTTTCGGGATGGTACCACGTCATATTCCACGATTGTTTTCCCTGAAAGAAAGGTGATCCTGGAATGACCTTTTTTTCCAATAGAGGCTGGCTTGGCACCGGGTTCGCAATTATTATGTTTTTGATCCTTTCTGTTATGATCGCATCAATGGGGACAAAAATAATTCTCAGTTCAAATAGAAGCATTGATGCCGCCAGGGAAAAACAGGCCTATTGGACTTCATTCAGTGGCCTCTCTTTCACTCGTCAGGAACACAAGAAAGGGCAGGGGATCATAGACTTTGGTGGCGGGAAGATATTTTTTGATGACCTTTGCGTTATCGGGCAATCAGCCGAGGTGCTTTCCGGGGGTGGTCTTATTACTTTACTGTCTGAGAATTTCGTTCATGATGAGACATTGGAGGACACTTATATAAGCAGTGTTGATCCCTGTGATGGGAGCGGTGAATCGCCCGCGCTCAACTGGAGCGGTGTCCCTACAGAGGCTGAGAAACTGGTGATTATTATGTCAGATGCTGATGCGGAAACTACTGACTGGGCGGTGTATAATATTGACCCTACCCTCACTTCTTTGGCAGAGAACGCCCCACCACCCGCCGGAGCAACGGAGCTTCTGGGTTATGATGGGCCTTGTCCGCCTGTGGATAGCGGGATCCACCGGTACGTTTTCAAGATTTATGCTCTTAACGCACCCATAGATGCCCCACCAGCCGATACTGCAGCTTTGAAGGCCAGTATGAAAGGGAAGATAATAGCCTGCGGCC
>DASCRE010000212.1:0-3129 GCA_034408645.1 Fidelibacterota bacterium
CAGCTCTATTAAGAATTATATACAGAATGCGTACAACAATTTTGATCCATCTCCGGAGTATGTTGCTTTTGTGGGGGATGTAGGCGGCTCGTACAGTGTTCCTACTTTTTATGATGGCTGGGGACACAACAGTTATGGAAATCAATGTGAAGGAGACCAGCCATACTGTCAACTGGATGGGAACGACCTGTTTCCTGAGGTTTTCATAGGGAGGATTTCTATACGTTCCACAACTGACCTGGCTATTGTTGTCAATAAGGTATTGAACTATGAAAAGGGAACCTATGCATCATCTATGCTCCCATACTTTGAAAAAGCAGCTCTAACCGGTGACCCAAGTTCATCAGGTATTTCCACCACTATTACCAATGAATACATTGAAGAGGTCCTCAATGCCTATGGATTTGAAGATGTTCGTATTAAAACATCGGGTGGAAGCTGGTCAAGCTGGATGCAGAGCCAGTTGAATGAGGGGGTCCTTTATTTTAATTATCGTGGGTATCTTGGTGTTAGCGGATTTGGTAGTTCAAATATTGATGCCGCCAATAACGGATATATGTTACCACTTGCCACAGTTTTGACATGTGGAACAGGGTCTTTTGCTGAAGATAATACATGTATTTCAGAAAAGTTTTTGAGAGCTGGTTCAGTCTCAAATCCCAAGGGCGGAATAGCAGGAATATCCACTTGTTCTTGGAACACACATACGTTGTTCAATAATATTATTGATATGGGAATCTATGATGGGATTTTTGCAAAAAGCATTGAAACAGCAGGGGGGGCCCTTGCCCATGGAAAATTAGTTTTGTTGAGTGCCTATCCGACTGACCCATATAATTGGATCAGTGCGTTCACTCAATGGAACAGCTTAATGGGTGATCCTGCAACACATCTGTGGACAGACACCCCTGACAATATCAATGCCCAATTTGAACCGGAAATACCTTTTGGCACTAATTTCTTTGATGTAACTGTGAACGGTCCTAATGGCACCTATGTAGAAGGGGCCATGGTCACCCTTTTAAAAGATGATGATATATTTCTCAATGGTTTTACAGATGAGAGCGGAAACGTGACGTTTGACCTGAATTACAGCTATGGAGGTGAAGTAGGTATTACGATCACAAAACGAAATGTAATTCCCTATACCGGTACCTTTGAGATCTCAACAGATGGAAAATTGATCAACATTGATCCTTCCCAGTCATTGAGTGTTGATGATGGTGACGGAGGCAATGGGATATTGAACCCGGGAGAGACAATAGAACTTCACATTCCATTGAAGAATTTTGGGATGGTGGAAGTTACAGGTGTTCAGGCCGTTCTGGAGTCCACATCTCCTTCTGTTACCCTGGCTGATAATATTTCTTATTACGGTACCATCGAGTCTGGAGAGTCCTTGTTTGGCGGTGGGTTTACACTGTTTTTAGACCCGTCTTCCATTGACAGGGAGGACTTGGGACTTAGAATTTATATTACCGATGATCATGGTGATGAGTGGGTCGGCTCTGTACCACTGTTAGCAAAAAGTGGTTATCTTCTGTTTACAAATGATGCTTTTATAGAAAAGAACCAGACCGCTGAGATCCCTGTATCAGTTCAGAATGCCGGTTCCGTATTGGTAGAGAATGTTATGGCAGAATTGAACTATGAAGGTGAGTTGCTTGAGGTAACGGATGGTGAGGGCTCATGGGGGACCATTCAGCCCAATGAGACTTTGGTGTGTTTTGACTGTTTTACCGTTTCTGCTGGAAATGACCTGGTCAACGGGACCTTGATTCCCCTTTCGGTGCGCTTTTACAACGATGCCGGCTATGATAACCGGCAAACCCTTATATTACAGGTAGGTGAAGTCTCTGAATCTGATCCCATGGGTCCGGATACCTATGGATATTACATCTATGATATGGCTGATACGGATTATGAATTTGCACCTGAATACAATTGGATAGAGATTGATCCAGGCTATGGAGGAGATGGAACAGATCTGAACTTTTCCGATAGCGGGAATGGAAATTTCTCTAACTCATCTGAGATAGTGGAGCTTCCGTTCACGTTTAGTTTTTATGGTATTGATTACGGACGAATTACTGTTAACTCTAATGGCTGGATCGCCATGGGAGAGTCGGATCTGGAATCGTTTCGAAATTATCCTATTCCCGGGGCCGGTGGTCCTTCACCCATGATCGCTGCTTTTTGGGATGACCTGAAAACATCTAGTGGGGGCGATGTCTTTAGATATTTTCATCCCAATGATGAGTATGTAGTTATTGAGTGGTCAGATATGCGCACCCAGAACAATAACTCAGTGGAATCCTTTCAGGTAATTTTATATGCTAACCAGGCGCCGCCTTATGGGGATAATGAGATTAAAATTCAGTATAAAATATTTAATAACACTTCGTCTGGTAATTTCAGCGGTTATCCACCTGTTCATGGTGGATACAGCACCATAGGAATAGAAAACCATATGAGCAACGATGGCCTTGAATATACATTCAATAACGACTATGCTTCAGCGGCAGCGGAGTTAGATGATGAAACTGTAATATTTATTACAACTAATCCAGTTGTCCCTGTTCCAGCACCACAACTAGTTTATACACCCGATAATTTTAATTTCACATTAAGTTTCGATGATAGCGCTTCTGAAATGTTAACACTTTCCAATCAAGGAGAGCCCGAATCTTTGCTGGAATATACCTTGGAGTCAGAGTATCCGGAAGCAGAGCTTCCCTTTTCAATTTCCGGAGGAGGTCCAGATGGATTTGGTCACTATTGGGGTGACTCAAATATTACGCCGGAACTTTCATTTGAATGGATAGAGATTTCAGATGGTGAACAACAATTAATCTTTCCGCATAATGACATTGCTGCTGATCCGATTGATATTGGGTTTGAGTTTCCTTTTTTTGGAGAATCATATTCGCAATGTATTGTCAATCCTAATGGCTGGGTTGGTTTTGGTGAGGACAACACTAATTACCAAAATTCATCGATTCCATCACCTGCAGCACCCGCACCTGCTATTTTGGCCTTTTGGGATGATTTAAGTCCAGAGAGTACGGATCAAGGTGGATGCCCTGCATACAGTGGAAATGTATATACAAAAAGTTTTGAAGATAAATT
>DASCRE010000213.1:0-2080 GCA_034408645.1 Fidelibacterota bacterium
ACTTCCAGAACCAGTGCCGGCTGACGAGCCTTTTCATTTTTTCTTAATGATAAAACAGTCCCAATCCGAATATCAACTTTCCTAAAATCTTCGTATGTTATTTTCAACAATAATTCCCCTGTTTATTTTATTAACATCAGTTTTTTTGTTCTAGAAGTTTCCCCTGAAGACATATTAAGAAAATAAATACCACTAGAGAAGTTTGATGCATTCCAAGTGATGGAATGGTAGCCTGCTATCTGAAATTCATTAATGAGTGTAGTAATTAATCTTCCGGCAATATCATAGATAGAGACTTCAACATTTTCATTTTTATTTAGACTATAGTGAATGGTTGTGATGGGGTTGAATGGATTGGGGTATATATGATGAATTCCAAAGTTTTGTGGGGTTATATTTTTATTTAATGATAATAGATTTTCAGAGCAGCCATCCTGAGAATAATCGATGGGATACCCCTCTGCAATAAGACATCCCGGGTGAAATTGTTCATAATATTCTTCTGATTCTTGTTTTTTACAAGGATATAGGCAGCTGCTTTCACCTGAACGTAATAAGGATTCTTCTTCTATTCCTTTTCTTATGGATAAACCATAATTACATGCTTCTTCATTACTACAAGCAGTATAATCGACTTCGATTGATTGTCTAATATTGCTAAACTGTTCGGTAGTAAATCCATGATTTGAAGGGTCATAATCATTATGCCCAATTGGGTGTGGCGAACAATAATGTAAAGTAGTTGTGCCTGAATACATCAAATTTTTACCAATAGGTAAATAGGAATAATTATTGATATGACATTCAGTTGCATATTCTGATTTATCGTCATTCATACATGCTTCTTCTGGCAGATTTTTTGTACCGAAAAAAATACCTAGATCATCATAGTTCGTAAATACTTTACAATTATCTAATTCATAAGGATCTGTAAATCCCCATTCTTCACAATAATTATAATTAGGATATGAACCTAGATCATAGAATTTATTAAATCCGCCAATTTTTAATATGTTTGTAACAGGATCATAATTCCCACCATACCCATGGTAGATACATTCACGTGTTGTAGAATTTGTATAATATGACGCTAAGTCTGAATTTATAACTACATAACCAGGCGATGCAGGAGTATCGCAGATTAAATCTCCATGGATATCACAATCTGAACTATCTGCCAGTTCTCTTTGGGTATTTCCTTGCATAGCAAACCACGTTCCATTTATATGTAGGAGTGAAAAAAAATGACTAATTTCATGTGCAAGTATGCCAACCTGTGAAGATGCCGCCGCAGGATAGGTATCTTCAGAACCTGGAAGGGATTGATGTTTAATAAATATACCTGGCTCATTATTATCTAAACTCCAAGGGTATGTTGAGAAACCAAATTTAGTATCCCAACAAGGTGAATCAGAAGTGGGTAGACATTCATGAGTATAAATATTAAGAGTATTTGGAATATTATAATGTTTCTTAATAGTGTTGGGTGTTGGAGTAGTAACATTTCCTCCTATTACATCTTCAAAAAAGCCATCATACTCTTGATCTGTTGCAGCTAACATTCCGGGATGATTATCATGTAATTTAAATTGAACACCTGAAGGTTTATACTGTGCATTTAAAACCTCCAGGGAACGCCACATTCTTTCATTACATCTATCTTGATCATTGAGCAATACACCATATCCAAAATCACAATAGGAGTTCATCGCAGTACCATCAACAGTTTTATATAAATTATGAAATACAACGGGCACATACAATGTATCGAGTTCTTCTCGGTATAAATTTTTGTTCATAGACCGCCTAACGTTCTTGCGTCTTTTAACAAGATTATTAAATTCTTCATCTGTAAAATCACCATAGAGTTCATCGGTTAAACATTCCGAATTATTATCTACATATTGATGAGTTAATAAATTTGTATTGTATGCGTACTTCCACGAAAGAAATATGAAAATGATTATATAAAAACGCATATATGACTATTTACACCAGTATCCCAGGTGCTGTCTCCCCAATACAATTGTATTGGTACTTTTCTGAAAGACAATTATAGGGAACATTTATATCACAATCA
>DASCRE010000214.1:0-14286 GCA_034408645.1 Fidelibacterota bacterium
TTTGCCCCTGCAAGAATAATGGAAAGTATGATTCCGAGAAATATGGATTTTACTGTGATTTCAGGTAGTGGGTTTGACATATTATTCCTCAATGAATTAACTGTGAAAATAGAAAATTTTCACCATGGTAACACATAACAGAATTTCTTAATTTTTTATTAGTCAGGGGTGCTGATTCGAACCCAGATGAAACAGCTGAGAACACACCCATAAAACCTGATCTGGATAATACCAGCGTAGGGAACAAAAATGAAACAAATTATACTTTTATTATTTCCACTCTATTTTCTGTATCCACAAATCACTGGTATTGTCCTTGATGCAAGCAACGATCATCCCCTGTCTGGAGTAAATATTACCAGTGGAGAAACTGGAACCGCTTCAGATTTCAAAGGACGGTTTACCATAAATGTGCAATCTAGAGATAAGGTGACATTTTCTCATATTGGATACCAAACTCAAATAATAAAAGCTCATAACAATATGTCGGTTGCCATGATTGAAACCGTTGTTAGTTCTAAGGGCATAATTGTTCAGGCAGGGCTGTCAGAGGAATACCTTCAACAGAAAGCTTCCAGCGTGACCATATTAACGAGCCGTGATATTAAACGCAATAGCAGTGAACATTTTCAGGTATTGACAGACCAGATTCCAAATCTTAACTGGGCTGGTGGAACTAGTCGTCCACGATACTTCCAAATCCGTGGTATTGGAGAACGGAGTCATTATTTTGGGGAAGGTCCACCCAATTTTTCTGTTGGTTTTGTTTTGGATGATATGGACCTGAGCGGCTTGGGTATGGTTGGTTTGCTTTACGATATTGATCAGGTGGAAGTGTTTAAAGGACCACAATCTACAATTTATGGATCCAATGCTATGGCGGGGCTGATCTCACTTCATTCTGTAGACCCAACAAATGTATTTAGTACCTCTTCATCTGTATCTCTCGGTTCTGATAATCACCACAGGATTGGATTTTCCCTGAATGTACCTTTAGATCGAGATAAAAACCTTCGCATTGGTGGTCTTAATAATTATACTGACGGATTTCGGAAAAATGTATCTCAAAATGTGACTGACACTAACAAACGAGATGAGATACTGGTTCGAGTAAAATTAAGATTCCAGCCAGCGCAAGCCTTATCTGTATTGGGAACGTTTATGGTGGCAGACTTAAATAATGGTTATGATGCATGGGCTCCGGACAATAATACTGATCTCAAGACCTATTCAAATAATTATGGAAAAGATAGCCAGAAGACTTACGGATATTCCCTAAGAGCTCACTTTACTCGTTCAGACAAAATGAAAATCACCAGCATCACCTCTTTTACTGAGACGGATATTATCCACGCTTATGATGGAGACTGGGCAGACAGCACATATTGGCATGACAACCACAATTTTGATCCAGCTGTGGAAGGTTGGACATATGAATTTTATGATAAAAATGAACGAAATCGGAAGAATCTTTCTCAGGAGATTCGTTTGTCTATAGGGTCAATCATCCTGGGTGGATATTCCAAGTATTTAAAAGAACAGGATGATGCTAGAGGATACCTGTTTGGAGGCATTGCCACAGATGCATGGAGTGCCTATGCTTTTAAAGCTATGGCTGGATATGCTCAATTTGAACATGATCTATCCTCAGCTTTTAAATTAAAAACTAGTGTTCGATACGAAAAAAATATGATGAATTATGAAGGGACATCAGAAGGCCTCAATGAAAATTGGGAAAAAGTTGTGTTACCACCTGTGGAATTTAAAGTGGAACATTCCATGTTGGGCTATCGTGGTTCAATTCATTATTTGAAGGATAAATTTACCAGATTTTATTGTTCTGTATCCCAGGGATACAAGTCTGGGGGTGTGAATCAGCAGCCATATCTGTCTGATGAAAACCGGCCTTTTGATCCGGAATTTATCCAGAATTTTGAAGTTGGATTAAAGAGAGTCACTGATATCTATAGAACTCAGGTTTCAGTGTTTTATAGCAAACGAAAAGATCAACAGGTTTCTATCTCTAGTCAACAAGATAAAGATAACCCAAACAGTTTTCTGTTTTATACAGAAAATGCAGGGTCCGGCTGGACCCGAGGTATGGAATGGGAAAATACTTACACAATCACTCAAATAACTCAATTGTTTATAACGTTGGGTTATCTGGATACTTGGGTGGATGAATTTAGTTATCAGTTGGATACTGCGAATGTAGGAACAGGCGGAAACCGGGAAACTGCCATGGCTCCAAAAGTTACTGGTTCGGTTGGGTTCAATTATCATAGTGGAGTTGGAATTTTTACTTCAGTTCAATTGACTCACAAAGAAGAATATTATTTCTCAGACAGTCATAACCAAAAATCTGCCCCCTTTTCATTATTGAACCTGACTGTAGGGAAAACATTTCAAAATGCCACGTTCAAATTTTGGGTTAGGAATATGCTTGATGAACGATATGTGGTTCGTGGGTTTTATTTTGGACTTATTCCACCAACCTATCCAAACCAACTCTGGAAAAGTTATGGTGACCCGGTTCAATTTGGTATGACGTTGGATTATAATTTTAACTGATATCCCAAATTAAGCAGATGTTTCTACCTTGATATACAAAGTTTTTTTTGTGCAATCTTAAAAATCATTTCATCACAGTTTGAGCAAAGAGGATAGAGGCTGTAATTTTCAGTCTATGTCCTCCCGGAATTCTGACCGAAAACGACTTTTTCTGATTGACGGATATGCCATGCTGTACCGCTGTCATTTTGCACTTATTAGAAATCCTCTCATCACATCCTATGGTCTTCATACCAGCGCTCTGTACGGTTTTACGAATCAAACATTGAAATTAATTGAGTCAGAATCTCCGGACTATATTGGAGCAATTTTTGATACAAAGGAAAAAACTTTCCGCCATGAATATTACCCGTCCTATAAAGCAACACGGGAAAAAATGCCTGAAGAATTACAGGTTCAACTGCCTCATTTGTGGAGACTATTAGAAGGACTTAATGTTTTTTATTCATCCAAACCGGGTTTTGAAGCAGATGATATTGTAGGGACCTTGGTTAAAAGGGCTGGAAATGGAGAATTGGATATCTACATTGTTAGTGGAGACAAGGATTTCATGCAATTGGTGAATGATCATGTTTTTTTATACTCACCAGGAGGTTCGAGAGGTCAAACAAAAATTTATGATAATAAAGGTGTTGAAGAACGATGGGGTGTTCCACCGGAAAGTATGGTTGATTTACTGGGATTAATGGGAGACGCATCAGATAATATTCCGGGGGTAAGAGGAGTGGGAGAAAAATCGGCTCAAAAACTGATCAAGGAATATGGTTCTTTGGAAAGTGCTCTTGACCATGCGGAAAAGGTAACCAATAAACGGGTGCGTAATGGGCTTTTAGATCATAGAGAGGATGCCCTTTTAAGTAAAGAACTGGTGAAGATTCATACGGACGTACCGCTGGACTTCTCAGTGGAAGATCTAGCTGTGAAACCGTTTAATATTTCTGTATTACAGTCCTTATTTAATGAATTTGAATTTCATGGATTGGTGAGGCAGTTTTCTGGTATGGAACAGGAAGAGGAAATAAAAAAGAAAAAAGCTGAAAAATCTTATAATACTGTAACCTCTCCGGATGAATTGATCTATTTTCTTTCTAAAATCAAAGAAGATACTTGGCTATCAATTGACCTTGAAACGACGTCGGTAAAAACAATGGAGGCGGAAATCGTGGGGTTGAGTTTTTCAATTGAACGGGACTCAGGTATTTATATCCCTATTCGGCATAAGGATAAATCGAGCCAATATTTTGGAGAAAATGAACTGGAGGAAGTTTTAACTCTAGTAAAACCTGTTCTTGAAAATCCGAGAATTTTCAAAGCCGGTCAGAACGTTAAATACGATGTCTTAATCCTCAATCGTTTTGGAATCCAGGTGAAAGGAATTGAATTTGATACCATGATTGCCGCTCATTTGCTACAACCAGGCAGTCGTTCCTATAAATTGGAAAAACTTAGTGAGGAATATTTGAGCTATACCATGGTGCCCATCGAGCAATTGATTGGGACGGGGAAAAACCAGATATCCATGGCAGAAGTAGGTTTGGAAGATATTGCATTTTATGCTGTGGAAGATGCAGATATTGCTTTACAGTTAACCCATGTTTTGAAAAAACGTCTTGAAAAGGAAAATTTATGGGAATTTTATTCAAGAGTTGAGCTACCGCTTATTCAGGTTTTAACGGAGATGGAATGCAGAGGAACCTATGTCCAAAAAGATCTTCTGGAGAAATTGTCCAAGGAATATCTCAAACAAATTAAATCACTGGTTGCTGAAATTTATACTTTATCGGGAACTGAGTTTAACGTCAATTCCACTCAGCAGCTTGCCCAAATCCTGTTTGATATTCTTAAATTACCTACGATTAGGAAGCGATCCACAGCTGAAGATGTTTTGAATCGTCTTAAAAACGATCATCCTATACCAAGCAAAATTTTAGAATACCGAAAATTAAACAAATTGAAAAACACGTATCTGGATCCACTGGCAGAATTCATTCATCCTGAAACTGGCAGAATTCATTCATCTTTTAATCAGACGATTGCTGCCACAGGAAGATTGTCCAGCACCAATCCAAATTTCCAAAATATTCCGATTCGCACTGAAAAAGGTAGAGAAATCAGGAAAGCATTTAAGGCGCAGAAGGAGGGATGGAAAATCTTTTCAGCCGATTATTCACAGATTGAATTGAGGATTATGGCTCATTTGAGTCAGGATCCGGGACTGTTGGAAGCTTTTAAATTAAATGAAGATATTCATTCAAAAACAGCTGGAGCTGTCTTCGGAATTCCAAAGGAAGAGGTTTTACCTGAGCTCAGACGGACAGCAAAGATCATCAATTTTGGGATTATGTACGGAGCTGGTCCGTTCAGAATAAGTCAAGAATTGGGTGTCCCAAGGTATGAAGCAGAAACCATAATCCAAGCTTATTTTACTCAATATTCCGGAATCAAAAATTATATTGATGATACCATTGACTTTGCAAAGGAACATAAATATGTGTCCACAATTATGGGTCGTCGCCGTCCTGTGTGGGAAATCGATTCTGAAAACAGGATTCGGAGAGAAGCCGCCCTACGAATGGCCATTAATATGCCAATACAGGGAACAGCCGCAGAGATGATCAAATTGGCAATGATTGAAATTCAAGCTGCCATGAAATCTGAGAAATTAGAGTCCTTAATGATTTTGCAAATTCATGATGAACTGGTGTTTGAATTTCCAAATGATGAATTGGATGAATTAAAAAAATTGATTGTAAGTAAAATGGAAAATGCCTTACCATTGTCCGTTCCACTGGTTGTGGATTGTGGGTGGGGTGAATCCTGGTATGAAGCTCATTAGGATGATGGACTAAATGGAAGCAAGTATAGCCTTAAAGAAAGTAGGAAAATTATCTGGTGAAAAAACGGTTTTAGCAGACCTGACATTTGGTATTGAAAAAGGTTCTTTGACTGCCATAATCGGTGCGAATGATGCCGGAAAATCTACTCTAATGAATGTGATGTCTGGAATTGAAATTCCAAATTATGGCGCCGTGTATATTGATGGATTGGACTTAACAAAACGACGGGCAGAGATTAGAAAAGAAATTGGATTTATACCTATGGAGGTTGACTTGGAATTGGGAATGACACTTGAGGAGAATATATATTTTGTTGCTTCATTGTATTCCCTTGATAATAGCACAATCCAAAACCGATTACAGTATTTCAGTGAAAAATTAAATATAGAAGAAAATTTACAGGATTATCCCGGAAATGTTTCAACAGGGATTCAGAAGAAAGCCATGCTTTTAAGAGTACTGGTTTTGGATTCTTCAGTTATATTTTTTGATGAACCTACTGCGTTTATGGATCCGGAGTCGGCGAGACAAACATGGGCAATTTTAAAAGATCTTCAACCTGAGAAAACCATTGTATATACCAGCCAAAATCTTAAAGAAGTAGAACAAAACCACGATCGTATCTTGGTGTTAGATGCAGGCAAAATTGTTTTAGATGGGCACCTAGATAAATTACTTGAATCTACTGTTGAGTATCATCAGTTCCAGATGGAATTAGAAAATATGACGGATGAATTATATGAACAGATTGAGAAAATTCCGACTGTTGTTACGCCAAAAAAACACGGGAACGTAATTTTATTTTACGGTCGCTCTAAATCCGTGTTTTTTCAAGTGCTTGAGAAAATTGATCTTCAACTTGTCAAAGATCTTGAGATTAAGAAATTAGGTCTGGATGATCTTCTGGACTCCCAATTAATTCGAAAGGGATTAGATTGATTATCGCATTTATTAAACGCAGGATTTGGATTATGAAGTCACGACCATTTATGGTGATGGGGATTGTATTTGGATTACCGGCTTTTGTATATTTATTTTTTTATACCCAATCGCTTTTTAACGCTAACCTGTACCATTCATTAAGTTCACTGGCATGGCTCATATATCTTATATTTTTAGTTGGTGCGATTATACTGTACATCAACATAGATAGTGATATTCAAGAATATCGTTTTAATAATCAGAAAATATTTCAGCTGATTCTATCACCGGTTTCACATCGAAAAATCATATTTTTTATTGTCAGTTCGGTTGTGATTGAATCTTTTGTTTTGAGTGTTTTCAGTGGTGTTATATTATATCTGATAACAGGCATCGAATTCCCATTTAAATTAGTTATGTATTTGGTGCCTTCTCTTCTAATATTTTTATTCATATTAGGTGCTTTATTTGTGACAATTTCTCTGATAACAGAGGATTATTTTATCTATAATTTTCTATCTGTTTGTGTTTTTCTAGTTTGTATTATAGTTCCCGGTATAGGCATAGTTGACTTCAGTATATCCAGTACAATGAACATTTGGCAGTTCATTCCAACTACAGCGATAATAAATTTTGTATTATTTATATTATTGGCGGATATAAAAAGATGGTCATTATTGTTAATTCCTGGATTAGTCATGTTGGTATTATTGATTATAAATGGTCAACTGCTTCGCCGTAGAATCCGAAGATGATTGCTTATTTGTCTGGTGCCATGGAAAATGCCCCTCATGAAGGTCAGGAATGGAGAAGAGAAATGACTGAATGGCTTCAACATAATTTAAGTCATCAGGTAATTGATCCTACTCTAATGTCTAGGGCGACTGCAATAAAAGAAAATGCACAAGAATACAAATTATGGAAAAGTGCCCACCCTGAAAAATACAAATCTTTCATTCGAAAAATTATCCGTTTAGATATCGATGCAGTAATCTCAAAAGTGGATTACATAATTTGTTTGTGGGATGAATATGTTATCAAGGGTGGAGGTACTCATGCAGAAGTGACATTTGGGTATTGGTATTATAAACCGGTATTTCTTATAAACAAATTAGAGAAAGCTGCATTGAGCAGTTGGATTGAAGCCTGTTCAGATTTTGTTTTTGATGATTTTAATCCCTTACAAATTCATCTATTGAAACTTTATAAAATTAACCAAAAATAAATGGTATGGTAATGATTGGCCCAAAGGCCTATATCCATGTTGATCAGTTGAATCATAATTTTTCTGTAATACAAAACCTTGCAGAAGATTGTTCTATAATGTGTATCGTAAAGGCCAATGCTTATGGCCATGGAGGAGTTTTAATCAGCCAAGCTTTGGAAAAATTTGGTTGCAAGTGGTTTGGAGTCTTTACCCATGAAGAGGGAATAGAATTGAGAAATGCAGGTATAAAACAAAATATTTTTATTTTTTCCAAATTAAATCAGGTAGCAATAGAAGCTGCAGTTGAGTATAATTTCTCTCTTAATTTGTCCAGTTGGAAAGATTTTGAATTATTAGAGCAATTTTACATTAAAAAACAAATTCTTCCAAAAGTTCATCTAAAAATAGATACCGGTATGACTCGTCTCGGATTTGATTTAAAGGATACTGATGTTGTATTAGATAAAATTGCAAATTTTAATGCATTGGATTGTGAAGGTCTATATTCTCATTTCGCTACTGCAGATGAAGGAGATCTGAGATATGCACATACTCAATTAAAACGATTTCAAACCATTATTCACAAAGCAGAGCAAAAAGGGATTAATTTTCGATACACACATTGTTCCAACAGCGGCGCTCTTTTAACTCTTCCTGAATCTAAATTCAATATGCTGAGAGTAGGACTGCTTCTTTATGGAGTATATCCTTCAGATGAAGTTCCCCGTTTCGTACCCGTCAAACCTGTAATGAATTTTATGGGTACGATAGTTGAAATAAGAAAAATTAATGCGGGGACTTCTGTGGGCTACGGAGGGATTTGGACTGCTGAGAAAGATACACATATCGGAGTGGTTCAATCAGGGTTTGCAGATGGGGTCCCGAGGCCTTGGTTTGAAAATGGAACAGTTGGATATAGAGGAAAACAATATCCTATTGCCGGACGAATTTGTATGGATCAATTAACTGTAGATTTCGGGGATGATGATATAGCTATTGGAGATGATGTGTTATTTTGGGGAGAAGATCACGGAATCCAAATCTCTACCGAAGAAATTAGTAGAAATATTTTATCAACACCTTATGTCATTTTTACTGGTTTGAGTAATAGGGTTAAGAGGATTCCCGTTTTCTGAAACATATTAAAATATCAGATTAAATATTAAACCTAATTCTATTTTCACTAAAATAATGTAAAACTCCCTTGAAGATTGTAAATTAATTTGCTGAAATATGGGTAAATTGATATTCATTAAAGTGAAATAATGACCTCAAATCTTAATACAAATCAACAGGTGGGGCATCAACACCGTTGGGAACCGGGAGAAAAAATTCATCATTTCACAATTTTAAATTTTATCGCCAGTGAGCCCTTGGGAGATAATTACCTGGCGAAAGATACACAACTCAACCGAATGGTTGCTCTTAAACGATTCGCATTTAATGCGGAGTTAGATTATTCCAACGATTTAGTGGAGAAGCTAAAGAAAAAATTCCTTGATGATGTAAAATTATTTTCAAAATGGGATCATCCCAATTTGATATCCATCTATTATTATGATGTTGATGAGGCTGGAATACCGTATTATGTCATGGAATATGTTCCAAAAACATTAGGACATTGGATTGGTCTAGTAAATGATGAAACGGATGAAGCACTGGAAACCCGGTCGGAGTCTTTTGGTCAACAAGAGTCCATTGATATTATCTTAGGACTTTGTAGAGGTTTAGAAATAATGCACAATGAGGGAATTTGTCATTACAGAATTTCTCCAAACAATGTATTAATCACACAGGAGGGCATCCCAAAACTGGTGAGTTTTGGGATTGAAACAGGCATGCGACCTGAAATCGCATCAAAAATTCAACGAAAATATGCAGGAATCTATTCTGCTCCGGAGCAAATTAGGGGAGACCATAGCTCCATAGGTACTAAAAGCGATATTTATACCATCGGATTATTATTTTTTCAATTGTTGACTGGAAAATTGCCAGCTGGCATTATACAGAAAGAGTATTACAAGTCATGTGGCATTGAGAGTAATGTTCAATCTTTTTTAGAAAACCTATTAAAGGAAAACCCCGTTGACAGGCCAACTCAACTATCGGAATTGATTAAAGGTTTGGAACACTTGGGTTCATTTCAGAAAAACAATAAATCATTTAAAAGAAAATTTATAATCCCCATGGCTGTATCTGTTATTCTCTTAGGTGTGTTTTTCGGAATTTTATTAAAAGTAAATTCTGTAGCTAAGCACATTTCAGTTTATACTCATTTTACCCCTATGATACCTGCATCGATTTATGAGAATTTGGAACCACTAGGGCAATATATTTTTTGGACGAATATTGAAAATAATTCACCAAAAGTAATTCAGGTTGAACTTCAAGCAAAGTTCAAGGGTCTTCCGAATGATTGGGACAAACTAGCTGTAACTATTGCAGCAAACTCCGATACAATGATAGGGTTGAACCCTTATATGAATATTTTGGAGGAGCAGCATGATTTGCGTACAAACCGCAATTATTATATTGATTGGAAAGTATTGGGAAAAAAGATCGGTATCAATAATGAAATAAAGTCAACTCATTTAATATCTGAAGGGTCTGAACGAATTGTTATGTTGGCACTAGGCTCAATTGATTGGGAAATACTTCAGGATGTTTATTCTATTACTGAAGCCCAGTTTAGTCCATTCAGTTTAATTGCTAGTTGGGTTATACCAAAAGATACACGTGAAATCCTTTCAAAAACTAATACCCTTTATAATTCTGCTGTGGTTGGTTATCAAAAGTCCTTATTTGAATCTTACACTCAAATGGAAGGAATGGATTATCGAGAAATAAGCCGCCATCAAGCTGAACAAATATATCATGTACTTAAAAAGGAGTATCAAATTGTTTATGATGGTGGTGGTATAGGTCAAACAATTAATTTTCCACAGGAAACACTTAAATATAAAAGTGCAAATTGTATTGAACTATCTGTTTTATTCGCTAGCATTTTGCTAGAGGCTGGGATTGAACCGGTCATCGTCATTATTCCCAACCATGCCTTTATTGGATGGCAAATATGGGATCATATTCATGAATATGATTTTCTAGAAACAACCGTCATTGGTGAAAAAGAGAAATCATTCAGAGATGCACTATTAACTGGGAATGAGCAGGCGATAGATTATGGATTGGAACAATTCACTAATGGTGAATTAATATCTAATCCATATGATTCCAGGGGAATGTATCAGGAATCTCCCAGGGTAGAAGTCCTTCATATCTCATCCTTAAGAAATTACAGAGATGAAAAAGGAAGACAGGTATATACGGCAGTTCCTTTAGGTTACAAGGTCAATTAAAGATGGCAACACTTGATTTAAAGAAATTCTCTGGACCTGTAAAAAAATGTTATGAAAAGTGCACGGATGATTTTGACTCATTTGAAATATCATTAAATAATTTTACTAGAAAATTAAAAATCTCTCTGAAAGCTACATTCGGTGAGAAAGTATTTACCATGGATGAAGAATCATTTATTTCCTGTCTCCAAAAAATCCATACTGCAGATTTATATTTAACAATGGGTATGAGTGCAGGGGACGAAAAAGCGTGGGAAATATTTAACCAGAGGTTTGCACCAAAAATTAATGAATTTTCACAATATTATGCAGATGATGAAGATATTGCGGAGGATGTATTTGCATATACAAAAAGCAGTCTTTTTGTAAAAATAAAGAAAACAGGTAAACCAAAGATTGATTCCTATAATGGAAGAGGTTCACTGGAATCTTGGCTAAAGGTTATTGTGTATAGAGAGGTAATTACCCATCAAAAAAATAGGATGAAATCTCTCTCGTTGGACAGCATTGTTTTAGGTGTAGAAGAAGATCATGATTATGATAGTGAGATGAAAATGATTTCAACAATATTGATGTCAGGCTTTAAATCATTAGAAGAAAAAGAAAAAGTATTACTAAGAGAATATTATATTTTAAAACAACCAGAAAGAATATTAGCAGATAAATATGATGTAAATGTATCCACTATTAGCAGAAGACTTCGAAAGATTTGTGATAATTTATATGTGGTGTTTTTTACACTAGCTAAAAACGATTTTCATTTAGAGAGACAAGAGGCAAAAGATATGTTTAGTAAATTCAGTAAATCATGGCACAGTAATGTTGCAGAAATACTAGTCTGAAAAAAAAATAAAAAAAAATGCAAATATTTTATGAAATCACCTCTTTATAAACGAACGAAAGATATTATTCCATGTTTGATGACAAATTAATACAAAATTCTATCCATTTTTCAACTGCGCACGCGATTGAAAATGATATGGACTTGAATGAGGCTGCAGAATTCCTTGATCAATTAGATGATGAAATAAAGACAAAAATATTTGTCAAAGATAGGGAGGAAGAGCTCAATCAGTCCCGTGGAAAGTTTCAATGGATATTGACAAAAACTCAGCCTATTTATAAATATTGTTTGGCCTCAGCTTTTGCAGTATTGATCGCTGTTCTTATCATTAATAAAGATCCGCATCGGACTTTCTCATTACAAAAAGGGTTCAGTGCGACTCAGCTAAGCGATCAAGCTGTAACGTTATTGAAAAAGGGGCACAAACAGTCATCGGAAATTACTCCCCTCCAAAAGTCAGTGGACCGTGTTTTTAATCGAATTTTAGTGTCGGCAGATGTAAAAAATATTTCTGTTTCCGCACATGTTATTTCAACGGGAGCCCCCGGTGCATGGGCATTGCCGGGGAACAAAATAGTTGTCAGCAGTGAAATGGTTACATTGTGTAGCTCTGAAGATGAACTTGCGGTTATCTTATCGCACGAGCTAGCTCATGTTAAAGCAGGACATATAAACAGCCCATTTATTGATGAAAAATTAAATAGTCAATACAGAGGATATCTAGATCAACTGGGGGCACCAACCTCAGATCACCTGATTGAAGAATACTCAAATTTGTTTCATAAAAATGAAGATAGTATTGAGAATGAAATAGAGGCGGACAAGGAGGGAATCTCCTTCACAGTTTTGGCAGGTTATGACCCCACCGCAGTGTACTCCATTTTCAATAAAGCTCTTTCATCCCAATCTTTGTCGAAAAATTATCCTTCAAAAAATACCCGACTTAAGATGATAGAGAGACGATTTGGAGAGATGGTTGAAGATGCTGAGTTATTTTATGCAGGAATGTTATATTATTTAAAAGGTGACTTGCATCAATCGGACCAGTTCTTCAGAACCTATCAAAATAAATTTCCTGGTAGAGAAGTACACAATAACATAGGTGTAATCCAATATCATAGAGGATTATACAGCATGCCCATTTCCAGTGTTTTTGGAATAAGACCTATTAGAATGGATTTTCAGACTTTGGCGGATAAAATGATTTTGAGGGGAAAATCAAAAAGTGATTATACCGAATATTTTATCCAGGCTGAGGAGGAATTTTTGAAAGCTGTATCTGCTGACCCGAGCTATGCATTGGCCCAATTTAATTTAGCAAATGTTTATGTGGATTTGGGTGATATTCCTAAAGCGCAGGAACATTTGTCCAAAGCAGAGGAATTGGGAATTAATGGCCATAAATGTAACATTCTCCGTAGTTCCATTCTAATTAAACAAAAGAAGTTTGGAGAGGCAAACTCACTTTTACGGCTGCTACCTAAAGTGCCTGAAGTATTATTTAACTTAGGAATAATAGCCATGAATACGGGTAAGGAACCTGAAGGTTATTTTCTTCAATTTATTAAGAATTCAAAAAATATTCATCCGGTATATCAAGAATTTGCACAAAAACAAATAAAACAAACTGTAAAGATTCAATCTGAAGAAATTCTTCCTGAGTGTGATGTTTTTCAAGGTATGACCATTGGGATTTCAAAAAGCAAGATAGAAAATATAATGGGTGTTTCTCGAAAAACTTTCGATCTAGTTCCGGGTATATCCTTATGGGCCTATCCAGAAAAATCAACAAAAATTTATTTTGAAATGGATAAGGCAGTGTTTTTTATCCATACAAATCCTGTAGACTGTGGGGATAAAATATTTAATAGCTATTTAGATAAAAGTCGGTTACATTTGAAGCCCGAAATTCGGAGTTATTACTCGTTTGGGAATGGGATAATAGCTGGTGATAGTCGAGAAGGCTTGTCTCTTTATGGAAAATTTGCTAATTAAAAAATAAATTTATAAAAAAAGTGCAAATAATTGAATTAAATACATCTTTATAAGCGAAACGGAAAAAAAATTGAATAAAGTGAAATCTATAAAAAAACAAAAAAACACAATAAAAGGAGTTTTAAAATGAAAAAATACAGTTCAATAATCAGTATTGCTCTGTTGTTCGCATTTGTGAGTACAGGTGATGCACAGAAACTTGGTTCCACCAAGGGTTCTAAATCTGATTCAGGTATGAAAAATGTAATTGAGTGCTTAAGCAAGGTTCGCCTTTCAAGCTCTGATTATTACCTGATTAAAAAGGTAAAAAGCGGTGATAAACTTTCTGGAAAGGAAGAAAACAGGTTATCAGATCTTGCAGCTAAGCATTGCGGTAAGAGTGACAAATCTGGTAAAAGTAGTAAGGGTAAACTGTCCAGTTCCCGTACAGCTGACATGAAGGGTGCAAAGGGCACCGCAGGTAAAGGTGCTTCCAGAGCAGTCAAAGGTTCAAAAGACCAGAAGCTTGATAGCAAACGTACAGCTGACATGAAGGGTGCAAAGGGCACCGCAGGT
>DASCRE010000215.1:0-1650 GCA_034408645.1 Fidelibacterota bacterium
TTTATTAAATACTTATATGTTCATAGAAACGTTGAAAACAATGAGATTGTATGAACGTCAAAGCAAATTAGGCGTATATCATACGTTTCATAGAAAAAATACCATATATTATTTTAAGTGTGACTCATGTGGAGTAACATTTTTAAGACCTAGAGCACAGATAGATCCATTGCGAGCATCAAATGATTATAAACACGTTTGTTCGTATTGTGATACCAAGAAATTTGCTCAAAAAGTAGGTATTAAGATGCGTAAGATTTATAAACTTGATGCTTCAAGCACAATTACTTTATAATCTTCGCCAAGTAATTTTATCACGATCTCCATCTACCCAACGTCTTAAATCTGCATAAATTCCAACGTCAATATTAGGTTGATCAAAGTAATGTCTTAAAAAATGATTACCGTCAAGGTATTCTCTACGATTAATGAAACGAAAATTAGTGTTAGGAAACTGTCTAATAATTTGTCTTAGTTGAAACAGCCATTCATATTTGAGATATGCTTTCATATTCATTCGATAATCATAATTTAAAGTATTTTTGTACATATTATTTTGTTCTCTGCTAGGAGAATCGTATATCCATTGTTGAGCACCTAGTATATCAAAAGCAAGTATAATAATATTTTTAATTTTTGATTCAGCGGCTAATAATAAAGCAGACATTCCTGAACCTTTTTGTTGAGTAAAATCTATAGTACGAATCACGTTCATTTTTTTAATGTCACCACCTCGCCACAGCCTGTAAAGTTTCAAACCTTTTGGTGTATCGTTAATTTCATCACCATTACAAATATAATTCCATTTAGATATGTCATCAGGTCCGTATATTTTTAGATTAGGATTTGTTTTATCATGCCATTGTTTTAATTCTTCATACATTGGTGGATTAACTGCTACAATATGATCGCATAGTTCAGGCCAATCTCGGTATATGGCATTACATCCATATATTATACCTTTATTTTTTAAATCTTTTATTGGAAATATTGTTCTTGATTCACCATTGCCTATTATAAATGCGGTGTCCATTTATACGCCAAAACTGTCTCCACATCCACAACTTGATTTGGAATTAGGATTTGTAATTTCAAATTGAGAACCAAGAACTTCTTCTTTATAATCTGTTTGAGTACCTGTTACATATAACAGACTTGTTTCATCAACAACAAATCGTCCTGTACCCCAATCTTCTACAACATCGTCTTCTTTAATTGAATCTTTATCAGTAAATCCCCATTCGTATTTGAAGCCTGCACAGCCTCCACCTAATACTGCAAGACTAACTGCATATTTGTCAGGATTTTTTGATAATAATCCTTCCATTTGATTTTTTGCTTTGTCTGTTATATCGAATAGTTTCATAGTAGTATTTATTTGCTTGTATCTCCCATATTTTGTATTCCGATGGCCAAAAAGAATGCCATTGCTTCTCTGTTGTTTTCAAAACTCATATAACTGTTTTGATCTTCCCATTTGTGCCAGAATCTTGGATCATAAAGATCTGTTTGTTCAAACCACCAACCCCATTTATATTTGCAATTTGTTTGGCACCATTCTATACATTCACCCATTATACCATTTGATTGCATATCAATATCGTATTTGAATCTTTTTTCATATCCACAATCTTCAGGAATCTCCTCTAA
>DASCRE010000216.1:0-3238 GCA_034408645.1 Fidelibacterota bacterium
TATCTCATTAAATTCTGGCCATTAAAGATTTCAAATATAATTTACCATTCTGGTATAATTATTATTTCAAATGCATTTGTTTTTTCACAATCAACTATAAATATGGATAGGTTTGGGCAATTGCCTCAGATAAATGGAAATGCAGTAAGCCAAAACACATACAAAGACAACATTGAATCAAGATATAATATTACATTTAATATAAATACAATATCAAATAGTGGGCATCCTAACTTAGATAATAATGCTGAATTATATGTTACAGGGTCATCAGCATGGTTAATAAGCGCTAGGTTCGAATATTCAAAGTCATGGCTTTCTCTTGAGCTTGAGCCATATACCATTTCTCAAAATGGTATTTTTAATTTGGATCCCGTTTCCTCAATCTACCACTTTACCAATAACCATAATGTCAATAATTATTTAGGTGGGACGAAGATGGGATTTCGTCAATCTAGACTTGTGTTACATTATAAAGGGTTTGGTATTGGTTACGGTTATATGAGCCACTGGTGGGGGCCCGGTTTCCACTCGGCTTTGGCCCTATCAAATAACGCTCCGAGCCAAGAAACCTATGCTTTGGGTACTTTTAAAGATATACGAATAGGTCAATTTTCTTTTGGCTCTCAAATTATTGCTATGCCGTATGAAAGTACAGTTGGGGCACAGCTGTACTTTTCGGGGTTAAAAGCACACCTATCCCATCATTCAAAAAATGCAATTATCACGTTGGGTTTACACCGAACATATTTATCAGGTGATTTTACGGATTTATCCACTACAACAGTTTCCACTAGTAGCTGGTCATTAATGGATGCGGTCGGTTTGGTGATCGAACCTCTTTTTGGCCATAGTAAGCGTAATCTGTCCTATACCCAACCCCATACATCGGCCTCACCTCAAGGCTTCGACATTTGGGATGAGGTTCTTACGGGGTACGTCAAATTAACCTTCCCCGATGAACACCTGGAGGTTTACGCCGATGTGGCCAGTGATGATAACCGTGGTAACCTCATGGATCTAAAAGCACACTGGGATCATACATTGGGATATCAAATTGGATTTAAAAAATTTTTTAAATTTAATCAGTATAATATTATTACCGGTGGGGAGTTTCTGACCACAAGGGTATCCAATACCTTCAAACCCGATTTCTACCGCGGAGGTCCAAACACACACAATTATTACGCCAAAGATAAATATGACTATTTTTCATATCAGAGCCGCCGCATGGGGGCCCACTCTGGCTCATCATCCGATGATTTGATTTTTATGCTGGGCTTCAGTAATGATATCTCCACCATACTTATGTCTTTTAATAAAGAGCGTCATGGCATTAAAAACATGACCTACCCCGAACTTAAAACAGAATATGTTTTATCCTACTACCGAAAAATATCTCAACACACCACTGCATTTGTCACCCTCGAATATGAACACATTAAAAATTTCAGTTTTATCCAAAACAACATTTCCGTCAGCAAAGTCATCTGGCTCGGCGTTATATTGTCCGGGTGGGAATAGTGGTGATTGTATAATATCGGTTTGGTCAACACCCCGCAAAGCTGAAGATCATGCAAAACAAATTAAAAGAAAGGTAATGCATTGTGAGCACAGAAAGTCATAACAACACATACTTATTTACATTAGTGTTACGTGGGGTAAGTAAAATTACAATAGATTTAGAAAATGATTTATTTGAGTCAGGATGTGATGATGCATTACTACATTCCAATAATGGCTCAATATTTTTAGAATTTAATCGAAAAGATGCCTCCTTAGAAAATGCAGTTAATTCTGCAATTGGAAATGTGAAAAAGTGTAAAAATATCGAAGTTGCAGTTGTAGAGCCGGCAGATTATGTAACAATTGCAGAAATAGCAAGGCGGGCGAGCTTAACACGAGAATATATCAGAAAATTAGCAAAAGGAGAACGGGGTGTGGGTGGGTTTCCTTCGCCACTTGCTGGGGCATCCGCAAAAACGCTTATTTATAGTTGGGTAGAAGTTTCAGGTTGGTTATCAAAGAACCATATTTTAAAAAATAGTGATGAATTAAAAATCGCAATATTTATTAAAAAATTAAACGACGAGTTAAACAGTCATTGGAAAGCCTTTTATTAGAGTTAAGATCGCTCATGATTTTTGGTGATTTTATTCTAAACACTTCTCCATCAATTAACCCAATGATCCCGAAATCTTAAAGAATTATTTTTATCGAATTTCTGACTTCTATCTTTTTCTTTCTGTCGTCTGACTTCTGATTTCTTCAATCTGCCATCTGACTTCTGTTAACTTCTCACTCTTCACTTTGTTCTTCTCCAAAAATGTGAAAAAACACTTTATCTGTATTAAATTATTCCCAATGTTTGATTCGAATATCATAATGAAACTGATTTACCCAATTTTGTCCTATTATTTTCTAACATCCATTCCTTTCGCCCAGGATTACATTCAAAATCCAGAAACCAAAATTCATCATTCAAAATTCATCATTCAAAATCATTTCTCCCTTTCTTTTACCCAGTCTTTATACCTAAACACAAACCTTCCAAACCTCGAAAACCAAAACGGAAAATACTTTCCCAAGGGCTATGGCGTTTTTTCCAGCCTTTTGTTGCAGTACAGATCACGCCATTTCTCTTTAACGGCTGAGCCAATGATTCTGGATAGAAGACAGTATGACATATCGATCCCTCACAAAGAAAATGAATTTTCAGTATTAAATGATGTACCTCTCCTTGATATATACAAGCAAAACAGATTTAGGAATACAGGATTAAAATTACATTTTTATGGAATATCAGCTGGGTTCGGGAATTGGGATCAATGGTGGGGGCCGGGGATCCACAATAGTCTTTCTTTATCAAATAATGCCCAGGGCTTCTATCATTATTATATAGGAACAGATGGGAATCAATCTGGTGGTAAATATGTTGATTTTAGCTTTAAGTATCTTGTGTCACGTCCGATGCAGAATTTAAAAGGGGATGATTATTTCCTATCAGCATGGTTTTTAAAGGCGAAATACAAATTTTTAGAACTGGGGTTAAATCGAAATGTAGTGAGTGGAGGTTATTCCGATCTGCCATGGGACCAACAAGATGTTCTCACTGTTCTTATTGATCAAAATAATATTAAATATTGGGATACAATTAATACCTACTACATCTTAGGAAATTTTGAAGAGTCGGGTTTAAAAGTGTTTTTAGAAATTGGTTTTCCGAACCGATCCTATG
>DASCRE010000217.1:0-2267 GCA_034408645.1 Fidelibacterota bacterium
CAGATGCAAACAATTCTACCAAATTTGAGGAGGATGCATTGTACTGCATCAAAAGGGTATCCTGCATCATGTTCCACATAACATCATCATTTTTAAACCACTTGGTTGTACTACTTGGTGTGTGGGAGTCTATTCGAAATAGTTGAAAAGTTGTTAGCCCAAGCATATCGGATTCAGAGACATCTGTGGTGGCAAAGTTTGGCTCACTGTTTTTCAGACCATCTGTGCTTGGCCTTCCATCGCACTCTGTCCCATCTGCATCAGGTTCATTATAGTTTACATCATTTGGACCGACACCATCTAACCCAACATCATCATTCACCTGAATGCAGTTACCCTGTTCATCAAAAACAGGAGGTCTCCAATCTTGGTCTTCATCACCTTCATAATGTTCTTTTAGTTCACTTTCTTCATAACCATAAAACTCTAGAAATCTTGTAATATCGTATATCCCATCATAAGGACCAATCAATTGTCCAGCCTCATTTGTTCTTTCTTCATTTAAGAGTCCATCGTTATCATTATCAATATTATCGTAGGCAATTCCAGGACTTTCCAAGAATGCAAATCCCATAATACCAGGTGTGCTCCCGGCAAAACCTACGCCGTCCTCATCCCATGAATAGGATAGATCAAGATCTGTTTCAAAGTATCCATATTCATCATCAGCATTTTCTCCCCCAATAGCGTTGTCCACCCAGTAGCCAAAGGCAACCTCAGTGATGTCATGGTCCGACACATTAAAGATATTGTATTCCCAAAATAGCGCGTCTCTTACCAGTGGATTGTTCCACTGAAATGCTCTTGCAACGACCCTGATTCCAAGACCACCCCAGGGCAGCCCTGGCTGTACCGATGCTGACTCCTGAATAAAGTTATCCGGTCGAGGATAATACTCAAAGGCTTCTGTTGGGATACAGGATGAATCGCAGTGCACATTACAACTGTCTATATTTGTATATGGATCTAAACAGGATTCCGGCATAGTATTTCCTGAGTAGACCCATTTATTTTGTAAATACTCCTGGTCCTGTGCATCATTGGCAACAAAATACGCTTCGAGATCTGCATATTTTACTCCCCTACCAAATCGTCCGTCCCATTCGCCTGCCCATTGTTTATTTGATCCTGTATAGGGCCATCCCTCCAGGGGCCAGCTGTTTGGATCATCACTCATAGCAGGATAATTTTGTGATGGATTAAAATAACCTTCAACCGGCTGTAAGGTCCAATTAACCGTTCCTGCATCATTATGATCAACCTCTTCCCGATATTCTGTTTGCAGGAAGTACGCTTCGTGCAAAGTTTCCGGGTCGGAAAATAAAGAATTTGCGATCGCTAATGGGTCATCTATGATAAGTGTATCCAGGGTAGTGGAGTCCTGGTCATTGTAAATATATACTTTGGCACCAATCAGCAAACCTATGCCGTCAACCATCCTGGTACCAGTTGGGTCGTTGGGCCAGATAGATACATCACTCAATCCACCAGGTTCCCAGTTAGATAATTGAGTTGTATTTTTAAAATAGAGCAATATGCGGTTGCCATCCATGCGCGCATCACGGATATTAGATGGGTCGCTTGCAGGATCATCAGGGCCTTCATAAACAATTTGAGCTGTTGCGACACTAAAAACAAAAAATATGATAAAGGAGAATATGTTTTTTGTCATCTGAGGGTTATAAATTTAGTTCTAATCCAATTTTAATGGTTCTTGGCGCTGAAAATGCACTGGGGTCCTGATAAGAATCCTCAATAGTGGTAAAGTTGCTTCTGAAGTTCCTTCTGTCAGAATCTGTAATAAGGGCAGTGTAGGCTCTTCCGGTCTGTGAGTTGACACCATATTCATTGAGGCGATCAAAAATATTGTAGATCAGAAAAGTTAGTCTACCTGAAAATTGATTAAATATATTTATATTGTAATACCCGTTCATGTCAACGGTATAGTTTGGTGGTTTATAATCATTATTAGGTAAAAGATTGATTGCAGCTAGAGGATTTACAGAAGATGGAGAGAAAGTGTAGGGAGTTCCTGAGTTATAATATCCAGTGAGTGAGACCCCGTAAGAGCTTGTATTGTATCCAACAGTTGTATTAAAAGTGTGTCTCTGATCCCAGCTCATTGGGATGAGTTTGCTTACCGGATCCTGGTTGTTTCCTTCCCGGCTATAGGATTGAGCAGGGTTGTCTGCGTTTCCCTTTGTGTATTGCAGTGTATAGTTTGTGAAAATGGATAAGGGTCCACTCCTGAGCTCATATTTTAGCTC
>DASCRE010000218.1:0-11174 GCA_034408645.1 Fidelibacterota bacterium
CGGGCAATTGGAGTAATATTGATGTTCCTGGCATAGGCATAGCCGTGGTTCACACTTAGACTCACATCATCGTTAGGCTCCCAGTCAGCACGTATGTCATAGCGGTAATTACGGACATTAAAATCTGGATAATCATCCACCCCATCATCGTTGGCATCCATTAAAACGTTTGACAGATCTCCATAATTTAGATTGAAATCTCCTTCATCAGGTTCGTCAACCCCGATTTCTCCTATGGATGGAAGACCATCACCATCAATATCATTTAACTCAAAATGGTCCCAAACTCCGTTTCCATTGATATCATTGAGTGGTTCATTAGGATCCCAGATATCGTTTCCATTCGAATCAGAAAAATATTCCGAGTTTGAGTATGCTCCATCATCATTTAAGTCCTCATACGGCTCTGCTGGTGTCCATTCCCCATCATCATTAGTATCAAAAAATAGATTAAAACTATCTCCATCATCATAAATCCCATTCCCATTAACATCGGTAAAATATTCTTCATCCTGCCAACCATCAACTCCGTTTTGCTCAGTATATGGTTCTTCATCATCCCAAATACCATTAAAATTTTCATCAGCTAAAAACTCCCCTTCATCCCAGACACCATTTAAATTCAAGTCTTCAAATTCTTCTTGGGCGATCTGTGAGGGATTTCCTGATTCATCAAAATATGGTGCCCAGTCCCCATCATTATCTAAACCGTCACTTCCCCAATCATCTCCGAAAACATCATTTTTATTGCTGTCAAAGAGTATATTCCCATCTTCATCATATTCATAGTCACCAAAACCGCCTCCATCTACAGTCCAATTTTCAGTAAAATCGCCAAACCTGCCTAACCATTCACTCCCCTGTTCGTCCGATTCATCTATCTCTCCGTCATTGTCATTGTCTACACCGTCAACCCAAACTTCTGCATAATCATCGATGCCTTCGTCAATCCCATTGTCAATTTGACCATCCCCATCATTATCAATGCCATCACTATAGCCTTGACCCAACATATCTTGATTGACAAACCAAAGGGTGATATCTGTTCCAGGTACATTATATCGATTAAACTGATCTGTCGAGGCCTCATCAATCATTTCCTGGGTGACTGTGGGTGAGCCCGCTTCCGCATCATTACCAAAATTACTAATACCATCAGAAAACATTAGGGAATCTTCAACCCAGGAGGGATCTGAGTTTTCCCAGACACTAAGCATTTCTTCCGAAAAAATAGGATTATATTGCTCCCAAGCGTTGTCATTATTATCGATCCTGTCATGCCTTAGGCTGTGTCTACCAAGAAACGCTGGGTCATGTCCTTCG
This sequence comes from Fidelibacterota bacterium, assembly GCA_034408645.1. Classification (GTDB taxonomy): domain Bacteria; phylum Fidelibacterota; class Marinisomatia; order Marinisomatales; family AB-629-J13; genus AB-629-J13. The sequence goes on from DASCRE010000218.1 coordinate 1,324, forward strand.
TGTTCATCAGAATTGAAGTGTTTCCAGTCACTGCCTCTCAGAGCTACTCCTGAAACTTTAAAACCAAAATTTCCAAAGCTGTGGGCCGTGCGGAATGTAATTTTTTGGAGGGGGTCTGTGTCTGCCTGTGAAATTGCACCTCCCATAATATTAAGTGATGTCCCCTGGGACCTGAGAGGAGAGCTGGAAATGATATTTAACACACCGCTGTGGGCATTGGGACCGTAAAGGGCAGAGGATGGACCTAGCACCACTTCAATCTGCTCCACATCATCGAAACTTACAGGGATGACATTGTATGCCGTGAGCCTGAGAGAGGGAACGTTTGCCATTCGACCGTCCGTGAGGGTCATAAGACGTGAGCTGAATGAGGAATTAAACCCCCTAGCTGTGATATTATAGCTGTCGATCCCTGACTGGGTAAAATCAAGTCCTTTTGTGGTTTTTAAGTAGTCCCCGAGGTTGGTGTTGCTCTCTCTACGAATATCCTGTTTGGTAATTACAGAGATGGCAGCGGGAGCGTCCTCCACTCTCTCCCTTTTCCGGGAAGCGGTCACCACATAGGTCTCCATTTGTATGGCAGAGGTAGCAAGCTTAAAATCAAATCGATTCGCTGTTCCACCTTCAACCACGATATCCTGTTCAACCGTCTCATAACCAATATAGTTGGCCATAAGTACATATGATCCAGCAGGAACATTTGGAATTGTGTATACACCTTTTACATCGGTCGCACCTCCCATGGATGTTCCTTTTAAAATGACATTTGCTCCAATAAGAGGTTTCCCATTGTCCACATCGGTGATAGACCCGCTAATGGATGTCGTTGCAAATACTCCATTGAGAGTCATAAAGATAAATAATAGGGTATGCTTAACCATTCAATGTTTCTCCATTTTATATGTCTGAATATATAAAAAGAAACAGCCAGCAAAAGCTGACTGTTTCATAGTAATATAAGGTCGAATCTTAAATATAGACTTATTTCATTAGCAACATTTTCTTGGTTGCCTGATATAGGCCTGCGTCAATCCGATAGAAGTACATTCCACTGGCTAAATTTTCACCGTTGAATGTAAAGGTATGGGCACCAGCACTCAGATCACCTTGGTAGAGTGTGGCGACCTTTTGACCGGCAAGAGTCCACACAGAGATGGTTGCATGCTGATCTTCCGGAAGCTGAACCGTGATGTTGGTTATAGGATTGAATGGATTCGGGAAATTCTGGCTGAGAGAAAAAGCATTCGGAAGTGATTCATCTCCGACCTTGCTCAGATTAAGCTCAGACACATTTCCTGTGACCGTGATCTCACCAGAGCCTTCCAAGAGATGTTGAGTGTCACCAGAGAGGATCCACTGTGACCCGTCCACTATCTCGTATGCAATGGTCAGCTCTTTGGATTCATCCTGTATAGCAATGCTTCCTGAGTTTTCAATATAGCGCCAATCACTTGAAAAACGTACATCGAACGCACCCTCTGGAGGTGCGGGAGGCATGCTATAGCTCAATCTCTCTTTTTCATCGGCAATATCTAAACCAAAATAAAGAGGTGTGGCCTTAAGATCATTTCCGTTGGTGATCTGCAGGGTGTTAACATTGGTGAATCGTTGGAACTCACCTGTTTTCGCGGCAGTGGCAGCTTTTGTAAAGGTGACATCACCGGTCTCATATGCTCTCACCCAGTACCCACTTCCCGGCGCAATATAGCCGGCGTCTGCATAGGTACCGTTAAAATCATAGAGCGATCCCGGGACAATAATACCACCGGGGTCTGTGATCTCACTTAAATACATGACATCAGATATTCCTGAAACCATGTTCCACCCTTCCTGAAGCGTATGGGTAATTGTCAATCTGGAAAATCCCTGGAATATCGCAGGATGTGCCGTGGTGGAGCGCAGCCAATAGCCCTTTCCGGCAACAGGGGCAACCGCAGGGACATAGGTGCCATTAAATTCATAGAGAGAGCCGGGAACGGTCTCAAGACCATCTGCCAATGGGTCACCAAACAGATCAAGATCTGGCACACCATCACCATCAATATCATATAAATAGGGGAGACCGCTGGTTTCGATAGGCAACCCGACAAGGTTCCACCCTTCGTTTATAAGGGCAAGCCCCGGGTTACCATTGGTTGCCAGACAAACACCTGTACAATAATCTATGCAATTTTCCTGCGACTCACCACCGCCCATACACTCAGCAACGCAAGTGGGTAGCTCAGTTGCAACACATGTACCGAACCCTACCTGGTCCAGCCAGCGAAAGTTCTCTGTGTTTTGAAAGCGAGCGGTTACCTCTTGTGTCTCAATTACAGGGATACACAAGTTATCGGCCTGGAAGTTTAGACGACCTCCATTAGTAGAGGTGGGGGTGTCAGGGTAACCATCACCATCCGTATCGATAAAAGTTAAATCATTTTCCAAATCAATTTCGCCACCAGAGTCATCTGGAAAGGACCAGGCACCACCTGTAGCGTATTCAGCTGCGCCAATGCACCAGACCAAACCGCTAAGCACACAGTCCATTGGGTCACCACCCGCAACAAGACAGGGAAGTATGACCTCACCGTAAGCGCCAGCTGCTACAGCTCCAGCGGTGCCAGCATCTAACGGTGTTCCACCTGCATATAGGGGATTGGTCAAAATAGCAGCTCCCGCATCATCAGCACACTCCTCAACAGATAGAAAAGTACAGTTAGCGACACAGGTTGCCTGATCTCCTCCCCCTCCCATGCACTCGGCAACGCAGCCGGGGACAAAAGCTTCAGCACATCCATTAAAAGTATTTAAACCTGCTCCATACGCCATCATGAAATTAAAGGTGAGATAGTAACCGGTAAACTGAAGTGGCTCATCACCGTTCATAGGGATACCATCTTCGCCCAATGGCTCAAAAAGTTGTGCCCACTCACCCCACTCATCGCTGGTTGGATCAAAAATAGTGTTACCATCAAATGGGTTTGTTCCGATGGGACCATCTGCAGATCCCAGAACTCCATTGTAATAACCTGCTTCCGTTTCGTCATAACCATCATCTGTGGGGTCCACAACATTGATATTGCTGGAGGGGCCATCTGTGGCTGACCAGGCTACACCAAAATCCTGGACAGTTGAAAAATCTTCGTTATAGGTTACCTGCATGGTGCCATAGCTTGGGTTGGGGGTCTGGTGTGGGGCAGATGTTCCCTCATCTCTCCATGGAAAATCCGTAAAATCTATCGAGTTTCCTATCTGACCATAGTCCACTCCAGGAACATCATTCAGAAGGTCAACAGCGTGGAACTCTGCAAATGTTCCGGAGAGGGTGATTCCCCATCCCTGATTCAGCTGATTGCGGAACTCATCTACGAAGGTACCAGCGCTGGTCCACGTTCCATCCTCATTGACCGGGAGAACTTCCTGCCCTGTTACACAGTCCGCTGTAACGGTTGTGGGATAGGCACTTCCATGGATATAAAAAGGAGGAGGGGCAATACCGTCAGTACCATCACCATTAAAGAAATCATTTGAAGCATCATTAATATGAAACGTTCCATCATCATTAAAGTCAACGTTCATGGATATCCATCCATATGGAAATCCAGCTAGCTGGAGCAACCCCCACAATGGAACTGGCAATGTTTTTGCTGTATCTCCGACGGCAAACGTTTTAATTGCGTAGCTGAAAATAGGGTTCGAGCTGCTGGGCCAGCTTACGGTAAAATCATATCCTCCATGAGCGTTGTACGGATTACTGGGGTCCGATAGAATAGGAGCGAGATCCGTTGATGCGTCAGGGGGACGGACGACCCATGTGTAATCTACATTAATATAGTCCACCTGATAGTTCCCAGTAAGAGACTGGGAAAACAATAGCGTGGATAACGTGAAAATATAGATGGAGACTTTAAGCGTTTGTTTCATTATTGTTCCTCCTTAATGAATTAGGTGTATCGCAAATTATTGCGGTTTTGCTGATTAGAAAGCACATACAAAGCGGACGAAAAGTACTTAGAGTTTAGAAATTTAACAAGTGGTTTTTTAATTTGTGTGAGTTCAGTCACATTGTGTAGCTAATGTTGGTGCTTCCAAAACTGATGTTCATTTATTGTATTTTTGTTCTAGCCAACGTTTTATGACCCATAAAAGCACTAAAATCCCCAGCGTAAATGAAATATTACCCATAATTATTAAAAATAAATTTGGCATAGACACTGAAAATCTACGTTCAATGATATATAAGTGGAACCGTGAATTTATTTAAATGGAATATATGGAAACCGTAAATTAACCATGATTATTACGAATTCAATTAAACGACTCAAGGAAAATTATTAAATGAAAATAGCCGTTTTGATCAAGCAGGTCCCCGGAAGCGATTCAGCTTTTAGAGCCAGCGAAAATGAGCTTTGGATCGAGGAGATGCAGATTCAATATGAAATGAACGAAAGTGATGCATATGCGTTGGAAGAGGCCCTACTCATAAAAGAGGCCCAGGGATCAGGTGAAGTGGTTGTTGTTTGCATGGGCCCCTCTGCCAGAGTTTCCAAGGTTCTTCGGGAGGCACTGGCAAAAGGTGCAGACAGAGCGATTCATATTGTGGAAGAGGACCCACTGGAAACTGACCCATATCAGATAGCAAACATTTTATCTGAAAGTATAAAATCAGAATCATTTGACCTTATATTGTCTGGACTACAGTCTGTGGACCTGGGTATGGGACAGACAGGGGTGCTCCTGGGAACGATGTTAGGAATGCCAACGGCGACATTGGTGATTGCCACAGAGATCAGTGGAGATAAGATCAAGGTAAAACGGGAGCTGGAGTCCGGATGGTTTCAGTGGGTAGGGCTGCCGCTTCCTGCCTGTTTATCTATTCAATCTGGAATTAACACACCGCGATATCCTTCTCTAAAAGGGATTATGGGTGCAAAGAAAAAAGAAATTAAAACCATCAACAAGGGCGATGTTCAGTTGAGAGATAGTCTTCAAATGGTGAACAGAATTTATAGCATGCAGAGAGATAAAAAGACAGAATTTATTGAGGGGGAACCGGACTCTCAGGTTTCACGATTGATGGATATTTTGAGATCAGAAGTCAAGGTATTGGGAGCCTAAGCTATGGGAATTCTCGTTATACTCGAACAAAAAGAAAACTCCATCCATCGAATGAGCCTGGAAGCTGTTGCCGGTGCTCAGGATATGGCGGACAAAATGAATATGGAGATCTCCGCTTTACTTATGGGGGCAGATGTCTCCCCTTATGTAGAAAAAGCTCAGGGGCTGGAGCTGAAAGAAGTGATCGTTGCTCAACACGAACTGCTCAATGAATATTCCTGTGACGGATTTTCGGAGATTGTGAGGCAGGTCATTGAAAAGGAATCTCCAAACTACGTTGTGATGGCACACACATATATGGTGAGAGATTTTCTCCCAAGAGTTAGCGCTCTGAGCGGAGTTCCTTTTGTTCCAGATGTGGTTTCATTCCAGGTAACAGATGGAAAACCGGTTTTCACAAAACAAATGTTCAACTCAAAACTAGGTTCTGACATTGTAGTAAACGGAGCTCAAGGGGGTCTTATTAGTTTTCAATCGGCCGCCTACCAAGCGGAATCAGTTAGAAAAGGGGATGCCCCTGTAAGAGACATTGAAATTTCTTTAACGCCCGATCAGATTCGTTCTGTAAGCGAGGCGCCCTTCCAGGAATCGTCTGGAGGGGTTGACCTTACCAGTGCAGAGGTCCTTGTCTCTGTTGGTCGTGGAATTGGTGAAGAATCAAAAATTCCTATGGCAAAAGCGTTGGCCGATGCTATTGGAGCAGAGCTAGCGGCATCTAGGCCTGTAGTGGATTCTGGGTGGCTTCCTCCGTTTCGACAGATTGGAAGTTCGGGGCAGAATGTGTCGCCTAAACTGTATTTTTCGGTGGGAATTTCCGGAGCCATTCAACATGTGGTTGGGATGAAAGGATCTCAAAATATTATTGCTATCAATAAGGACCCGGAAGCTCCCATTTTCGAAATAGCGGATTACGCAGTGGTCGGAGATCTCCACGAGATAATTCCGAGATTAACAGAAGCACTTCAAGAACAATAAGTCCAACATACGTCCGTGCATTTTTCTATTATTGAGCAGGTAGCATTACTTGTTTTCATTGCACTCTCCCTGGGTTCTTTTCTCTATGAACTGTGGAAAAGAATTTTTATAGTTTTTAAAGGGACAGGCTCCTTTCCATTTGACCGGCTGTGGGAAAGATGTTTTCGCTTTTTTAGGGAAGTCATTCTACAGGAAAAAGTTATTCGCGAGAGGTTTCTTCCTGGGCTCATGCATGCCTTGGTTTTCTGGGGGTTCATGGCATTTGGTGTTATCACCTTAGATCATTTTGCCCGGGGATTTAATGGAAAGATATTGGGTGAGACTGCCTACTCTGTTTATTCGTGGGTTGCCATACCGTTTTCTATATTGGTGATAATTGGGATTGTATATTTAGCTTTCAGAAGGTTTGTCCTGAGGCCAAAAGTATTGGGTAAGATTTCAATCACATCGGGTATTGTTGCAATATTCATTGCCCTCTTGATGGGTACCTATTTGTTAACCGAATTGGATTTGCCTCATCAAATTGAAAAAGTAAATTGGTGGGGACACACTTTTTTCATTTTGGCATTTTTATTTCTTATCCCAAGGTCTAAGCACTTACATTTAGTGTTGGCTCCCATAAATATCTTTTTTCGACCCTTTACAATTCCCAGTCATGATGCTGTAGAAATTGATATGGATGCTTCGGAGGAAGAGCTGGACTCGATGCTGACCGGGCTTACAAAAATGAGCAGAAACCAAGCACTGGATATTTTCAGTTGTGTGGAATGTGGGCGATGCACGGATGTTTGTCCTGCCAATAGGGGGGGCGGAATTTTGGATCCCAAACATCATTTTATTCTTGATTTGAAGGAGCCCATGCTTTCCACATCTGATGTTGATGTTTTGGGACAAATAAATGTGGAAGCGGGATGGGAATGCACTGCTTGCCAGTCATGCACAGATATCTGTCCTGTAGGAAACCATGTTGAAAAATCTGATGAGATACGACGACATCAGGTTCTGTTGGAGGGGCAGGTACCCCAGGAATATCAAAAGGTATTTCGAAATCTCCAGGAATCAGGGAACACAGAGGGAGCATTTCAATCACCGTTGGCAGAGGACCTCCCTGTTTATACATCTGACAAAGAGTATGCGCTCTGGCTTGGGTGCTTTGCCCGGTATGGATTGGACCCGGATTTTGAGCACTCGGTGAGGAGTTTTACCAAGATATTGGAAGAGGCAGGTGTCAGCTATGGAGTGCTCTCTCAAGAGATGTGTTGTGGCGACCCGGCAAACAGATTGGGAGATAAGCTGACCTATCAAATGCTCATGGACCAAAATAAAGAAGAGCTTCAGGATGTAAAAAAAATTACAAGCCTCTGCCCTCACTGCGTTGTGAATTTGGATCAGGAGTACAGAAAATATGGTGAGGTTCCCTACAAGGTCGAGCACCATACACAGGTCATTTCCGATATAATTGAATCTGGGAAAATTAGAGTAGAACAAGGTTCAAATGAAAAATTGACATATCATGACCCCTGTAACCTATCCCGTTCACTGAATGAAGTAGATGCTCCGCGGAAGGTCCTGAATGCATCTTCCTCAGGTTTTTTTGATATGGAAGAATCCGGTCGGAGAACTTTGTGCTGTGGTGCCGGTGGAGGGCTATGGTGGAAGAAGGAGAGCAAAGGACGAACCCATCTGGTTAGAGCACAACAGGTAGTGGACTCAGGTGCGGAGACCGTAGCCACAGGTTGTAATTTTTGTTTTGGAATGATGAAACAAGGTCTAGGTCCGCTGACACCGGACAACCAAAAGGAGATTCAGGTAAAAGATATTGCCGACATTGTAGCTGAGAACTTGGTCAATAATTAATTTTCTTTAATCAGAATCAATATTTCTATATTTATTCTATGAAGCACAACCACTATCACCTTCCTTTCGAAAAAAAAGGTGCTTTTGAATATTCTGAAGAATCCATTAGTTCTCTTACAGAGTACGAAAAATACCAGCTCTCTTTTCACCCTGAGCGGCCAAAGTTTTTAGATTTTCTTTCACTTTTTGAAGATGTCAATCCGTGCCTCGAGTCGGATGATCATGGCTCATACCTGATTCAATCTTTTCGAGCCGATCTAAAAACTAAAACGCAAACCATCCCGGTGATGCTGGTGGGCCAGCAAACCGGTCCCACTTCAGATTATAGGGAAATGGTTGAGCTAATGAAGGACACCGATGGAGTTCATAAATGGAATCACGGGATGCCGACCCCAAAGTCCTACCAGAGGGCGTTCGATGCCATAAAATTAGGGAACAAGGAAAATAGAATGATCCTGGTATTTGTTGATACTCCCGGGGCTGACCCCACAGAGGAATCAGAAGCGGGAGGGATTGCATGGAGAATTGGCAATACAATTCAGGCCCTGGCAGAATCTACGACCCCCACGATTGCTGTTATTTTAAATCGAGGGTGCAGCGGTGGTGCGATTGCCCTCACAGGATGTGATGCGGTACTCGCACTGGAAAATTCTACCTATCTGGTTATCACACCGGAGGCCTGCTCCTCCATTTTGTTTCACACCCGTCACAGGGCAAATGAAGCGGCAGAGGCCTCACAGATCACATCAAAGGAAGGATTGATTCACGGGATTGTTGATGAATTGATTATAGAGCCGAGAGGCCCTGCACATAGATTCCCGGACGATACGGTACAATCAACCTATCACACTATTTCTAAGTGGGTAGATACACTCTCGAGCTTTTCAAAGAGTACGATATTTAAATCTAGAATTAAAAGATGGGAAAAAATAGGTCACTGGGAAAGAGCAACTGATGAAGAAATCAATTTACTTCAGATCAAAAAAAATCATCTTCCACATGCAAATTCTGAAGGGTTTACTTCTCGTCACAAAGACTGTTATGACTCAAATGGTATGAGAAAATATGATCCCGTACATTTCACCAGTTTAGAAAAAAATAATTATATCTGCAAAACATGTGGCTACCGATATGCGCGTCCTTCGCTCTGGGACTATATGGAAATGATTTTGGATGAAGATTCATTCTCAGAACATGATACTACTCGATGTATTATTGATAAGGATATTTTAGGATTTCCTGGGTACAAAGAAAAGCTAAAGGATATCCGTAAAAAAACAGGTCTCGCATCTGCAATGGTGACCGGAACCGGAGCGATCATGAATATGCCTGTTGTTTATTGCGGCACTGAATTTGGGTTTTTAGGTGGGTCCTATTGTATGAGCTCTGGAGAAAAGATTTGGCAGGCAGCCAAAATTTCTTTAAAAGGAAACCATCCAATGATTATCCAGACATGTGGAGGTGGTGCCAGAATGCATGAAGGTTGTTCTTCAATGGTTGCAATTCCAAAGGCTCACCTTGCGTTGACCCAAGTTGAGAGCGCAGGAATTCCTGTGATAACGATCGTTACCGATCCGACCTTGGGCGGCGTCGCTATTGGCATTGGATCTCGGGGGAGTAGGATATTTGAAGCGAGCGCGGGTAACATCGGTTTCTCAGGGAGGAGAGTTATAGAACAATATGTTGGGCACTCTCTTCCCGCAGACTTCCAGACAACCCCATGGCTTAGAAAAAATGGTCACGTAGATCGATCTGCGCCGATGGCAGAAATACGGAAAGAAATAGTTAAAATATTAAACAGTAAATAATCGTTTACATCAAATACTTTATGTGTTTTGAATTCCAACACATTTTCTATAATTGGGTTACCTTGAAAATTGTGTGATCACCCATCTTGGGATGACCCTCACTATCGGTAC
>DASCRE010000219.1:0-1703 GCA_034408645.1 Fidelibacterota bacterium
TGATAGATTTGAGTAAAGTAATCAACATTTACCGATGCTAAAATAACACCACGTTCGGGTTCCCAATTCCCTTTTGCTAACCCTGACTCATACAGCCATTTCATTCGGGATGTCTCCATATAAGAAAGATAGGCAGCATGATTGATATGACGTAAACCATCCATATCTCCCCAGCGCGTATGACACGATGTCCAAAATTTATAATCTTTTTTTGGTACCTTTAATTTCATAATATTTCCTAATTTATATTAATAAAATTACCCAATCTTATCTTACCCTTTGGTAAATATTACTAATGATAAATGAAATAATTATCATAGCAAAATATATTTTGAAAAATCATATGATACTTGTCTCATTACATTCATCCAGATGATCAAACATATTTTCATAATAATACTAGGGATTTTTCTAGTTTCTGTAGGGTTCATTGGCGGACTTATACCCATATTCCAAGGATGGATTTTTGGTATTCCGGGGCTTATAATTCTATCAAAATATTTTCCACCAGCAAAAATACTCTTAAACTGGGCTAAAAAGAAAGTCAGAATTAATAAAAAGAAGAAGTAAATAAAAAAAATATCAGAAAATGACAAAGCCCCGAAAAATTCCGGGGCTTTGTTTTTCTAATGCTGACCTCACACAGAAATTAACTCATTTGTGTATTAATGAGTCTTTCCTGCGGAGGTCAGTTTTCTAATTGATTTAGACAACTGATCACCTCCTTTGAAGTTAATTAATGAAAAACACACATTAAATGATAATTAAACAAACTGATCTACACGATCCTACTATTCTTCATCCTCCCCAAAAATTTTTACTTCCTGTACGGTACCATCTTCTCTATGATAAAACCATTCACCTATTTGACTGTGATCTTCATCATAATTTCCTTTACTTCGGATTTCACCATTTGACCAATAGGTAACCCATTCACCGGTTTTTTTATTGTCCATGTAATTTCCCTCTTCCTTTAGAGTTCCAACCTCATAATATCTCCTCCAAAATCCCTGTTTTATATCCCCATCCAAAACACCTTTTTCTTCTATATTTCCATTCTTAAAATAAAAAATCCATTCCCCTGATATATACGAATTTTTAAGGGTACCTTCCTTAAAAATGTTGCCATTCTCATAATAAATGATCTGTTTTCCACTCAGGACATCATTTTTGTAAAAACCTTCCTCATGAACTGCTCCGTTCTCATAAAAAAATTGGTATCTGCCATTCAATACTCCCGCTGCATAGGTTTTCATTTCCATTTTTTGTCCTAGCCTACCGTATCGAAACCATTCTCCATGTTTTTTCTTATTGTAATATGTACCCTCAACTGTTATTTGACCAAACTTGTTTTTTTCTACATATTTTTGTTCAAGCATAAAATATCTTCCTCATATAAAGTGTAACCTTAATAGTTCACCCCTCAAGTTAATTTTTAATATTCATTACTAAAAACAAATATTTATTACAAATAATAAGCTACTTCAATATCACAGATATAGAATCAAGTGATCCATCATTTTCTGTAGGGTTAATTCCCAAAATATGTGATATTAAATCATATAAGTGAATATTTTGAAATGAGTTCACTATGAAATTATTTTTAAACGCTGGCCCACTAGCAATAAAAATACCATGCATGGATGTATGGATAGGATCATAACCATGTGCTCCACCTGTATATGAATTTGGATGATCGTTAA
>DASCRE010000220.1:0-1920 GCA_034408645.1 Fidelibacterota bacterium
ACAAAAAACCCCGGGTGACCGGGGCTGATATCACTTCAATAATACCATCTTCTTTGTTTGTCAATACTCCCAGCTTCTATCGTATAAAGATATAATTCTACTGATATGAAAAGGACAAACGCATCAGAGCAGGAGTCCCACCACTATTACCATCAATAAAACCATAACCTCCCACTATAATATCACCGTCCTCTAGTTCCATTACTGACATATTTGCATATTCTATGTCTTCACTAAAAATGATCTCACCCTGCGCATTGACCCAGGTCAGAATACTATTATCATCAATGAGATAATAGCCACCATTAGATGAAGGCGTTATGTCATAATACCCACTCACACTAAGTTCTGCAACATGACAATCATTCCACATTCCATTACCAGAGGCATTTCTTTCTACTAAATAATTACTTCTCCAACTATTGCAATATCCTGCTCCTACATATCCTCCATTTGGAGATTCACATACGGCATAGAGTTCAGTACTGCCTATTGATTGTATGTTCTTTTTCCAAATTTGTTGTCCGTTGGGATCCGTCTTGATCAATAGGGCCTTATAATCACCATGCTGAGTACCTGTGTAGCCAGCTAGAATGAAATCGCCATCTGAGGTCTCTATCATGGAATTGATCTCATTGGCTGCAGAACTGCTGTATATTTCATCCCATAACAACTCACTGGTACTACTATATTTTCTAAGCATGGCTTTGGAATTATTTCCATTATCATTCCATGTACCCGTGATCACAAAATTATCATCCTGTGTCTGAATTACATCCCTTGCCCAATCGTTATTCTCTGTACCGCTATCTATTTTTTCCCAGTCAACGGTTCCAGAACCGTTTGTTTTTAAGAGATAAATGTCCGGATAACACCCGGGAAGTGTATCACACTCATAATACCCTACCGCAATGAAACCACCGTCTGAGGTCTCGCGTGCGCTGTATAAGGTGGTTGAATTATTATATGTCTGGTGCCATTCTACCTCACCATCAGAATCTGTCTTGATCAAGAGACCCGTATAATTGGATGCACCGGCGATGATAAAGCCACCATCCGATACTTGGCGAACGCACCAACTCTCATCTCCTATATCCTCATATGTCTTTATCCATTTGGTGTTGAGCTCACCAGCATCATACTGACAGGTACCATCATCAAATGTGGCCGACTCATTATAATTGATTGCTGTGGGATCGGTACAGCCACATAGATTGTTGCCGCCCCAGATGTCGAGACAATCTTGTGTACAATCATTGGTAAGGTCATCATCACATATTCCGCAACTATCCAATACAGCAGTTCCTCCTGGAATACCCGCACAATCTATAGTGCAGTCATTAGACGGATCTTCATCGCATGATCCACAATCATCTAGCACAGCACTACCACCCCAAATTCCTGCACAATCCTGTGTACAATCATTGGCGGTATCATCATCACATACTCCGCAACTATCTAATACAGCAGTTCCTCCTAAGTCACCTGTACAATCTTCAATCTTTTCTTCGCAACTCCAAAAAAACAAACCACTAAACATTAGTAGTGATATATATCTACTCATATCCAAATCTACCCAACCTCCCAAAAACAAAAAACTCCTCGAATCATAAATTTTAGACCAATGCAATACATTCTATTGAAATGTGTAATTCCTTGAGCGGTAGGCTAACAACTGGTGTAGACCTGGCCGGTGGATTGTTTGGAAAGAATTTTGTATAAAGTTCATTTAATTTGGCAAAATTATTTGCATCACAAAGCCAAACTGTTGTTTTCACAACCTTGCTCATGCTGCTGCCGGACGCTTCAAGCAATAAAGATAGATTTTGAAATGCCTGGCGTGCTTGAGATTCAAAATCATCCCCTGCAAGTTTACCTGTGTTGTAATCAATGCCGGGCTGGCCTGCGACATAAAGAACT
>DASCRE010000221.1:0-2703 GCA_034408645.1 Fidelibacterota bacterium
CCTTACACAATCCGACAACCCGGAAAGAGCAGACATAGGGGGAATGATAAACCAAAACCAGAAACAGGCAGTGAAATCCTTTCTAAATGAAACCCGAGGCGAGGGAATAACCTTTCATTTAGACGATAAAAAGATAATAGAAGACAGCTCGTGTTTTTTGCCACCAACAATCATTGAAATAGACAGTAGCTCATCTTTGTCAACGCAATCTGAAATATTTGGACCAGTGATTATAATAACCCGGGTTCAATCAGAAAAAGAGGCCATAGACAAAGCAAATGACACAGAGTTTGGATTAAGCGCTTCTGTGTTTTCTAAAAACCGAAGAAAAGCCAGGAGGGTTGCCGGCCAGATAAGGGCAGGCTCTGTTTGTATTAATGATATTAACTCGAATTATATTTGTGCATCTCTTCCCTTTGGAGGTGTGGGAGTGTCTGGCATTGGGCGTGTTCATGGCCCCGAGGGGCTCAAGGCCTTTTCTCAGGTTCAGGCTGTGTGTGAAGACAGGTTAGGACTAAAAAAAGAACTGTGGTGGTTTCCTATTGCGGATGTAACAAAAAAATGGTTTAAGAGGTTTTTTAAGTTTTGGTACGGGTAAGGGGATTATTTTCCAGAGATGCGCTGTTTGTATTCCAGCCGTAGATCTAAGACTGCCATCACATAGTTATCGTGATGGTTGTAAGCATAAATAGATTTCCAGTTTTTTGAGTTTCGTTCAAATGAGCCCCCAGGTTCATAACCATTTTTTATAAGATAATTTGCTATACTTGCCATTACATCTGCCCACTCATTAAATCGGCGAACACCGTCTCCATCAAAATCAACGGCAAACCGATTGAAACTTGAAGGGATAAACTGCCCAAAACCAAACGCACCTGCATATGAACCAGGAATAGAGTGAACAGGGATATTATCTCGATAACAGTAATCTAAAAACTCTGCTAATTCTTTTGATGCCCAGTTTTTTTTCTTTGGCATAGTGTGAATAATTGTGTACAGAGCACTAAACACATCATAGCGGCCCGGAAAAGACCCAAAATTACTTTCAATTCCCGTAATACTTAGAATTAAGAACGGGTCTACCTTCAAACTGTCTGATATTGATTCAATCAACCCAGCCTTAAGATTATAAAACCCAACCCCATCTCTGATTCGTTTTTTAGTAAGAAAAAATTTCTTATACTCCGGATATTCTTTTTTCTCGTAGGCAAACTCAAATCTATTTGGAATGTCCTCGTAAATTTTCACCGAATCTGAAGAGAACGAACTCACCACATAATCTAGGGGAATATTTTTAGCCTCAACAAGAGGCAATACGGCCTGAAACGCAAGATCCTCTTTTAGTTTTTTTGAGTTGGCTCCAAAAACAAGAGACAGAAAAAAACAGACAGAGAGTAAGGACGTTATTTTGCTTTCCAAGATTATCATTAGCTGATGAATATATTAAATAAAATTACTTTCCCTAAAACATGATAAAATAGAACTTATTTTTTATATGGTATGATTTTTGGATAAAAGAGAAAGACACACAGCCTTTTTCCGGCCATCTTTTAAAGGGTGGCCACGGCTTTTTCTGGAGCACTCACCCCGCTTTATTACAAAGAAATAAATTGAAGGCCAGAATGTTAATCCTGTAACTTCTTGATAATAGACTCAATGAATAACACACCGCTAAACCCAAAAACACTTTTAATACCAATATTCTTGAGTATTATTTGCTGTAATACCGAGAACGGTAAAGTTGAAAAAGAAAAAAAGAATCTGGATTTTAATATTAATTATGAACTACTAAATCCTAAAGCCATCACTGATGACGAGGGATTTATGATGAATGTTCCAGCTAATTGGAACCCTTTAGATAGCCTATTGAAATCTAAATTAACCCGATCTTTTAGTTTACTGGGAGAACCCACTAAATTAATATTGGTGAATGCTTTCCGGTCACAGGGCGGCTCTCAATGTATTGTCTCGAAAGTAATTACAGACAAAAAAGACTTTAGTTTTATTTCTGAAGATATTATTTCCAGTATTCAATCAAAAATACATGGCGATGGATATAAAACAAATACTTTTAATATTAACAACCTAAGTGCGAAACAATATTTAGTTCGCGGTAAAAACCATGTTGTTATTAAATTATATATACGGGTAAAAGAATTTTATCAGGTTGATTTTATCATACCACGAACCCAATATGAAACTGAATTGGAAAGCATAGAATCATCAATAGGTACAATAACATATAAAGGAAAATTATAATGAAAAGAAAAATAGCAGTTATAATGGTGGCATCAACATTATTAATTGTTGGATGTTCTACCCACATTCACACAGTAGGGGCAGGTCCTCAGAATGGAGTTAAAACGAATAGTAGACAATACTACTTGTTGTGGGGCCTAATACCGCTTAATACTGTAAATACGGATGAGATGGCAGGAAAGGATATCAAGGGAAACACTATAACAAACTATGAAATACAAACACAGATCGGGCCGATGGATGCCCTTATCAGTGTTGCTTCTATGATTACAATTGCAGGACTGGTCTCATCCAGAACAGTCACTGTTACAAAATAGTTTAGGTGAAACAATTTAAATGTTTGACACAAAAAAAGGAAAAAGGATTTATGAAACTAGCTTATAAACTGTTGCTAATAATAACTATTTCCACACTTTTCTCTCAGGACCAACAATTCAAGCTCCA
>DASCRE010000222.1:0-16763 GCA_034408645.1 Fidelibacterota bacterium
ATCAATGTATCTGCAACATATAGTAATGGCAAAATATTATAATGGTCTTTTGGTATAATGATTGCGTGAGGATATTGTTCTATTTGATCTTCAAAAACTTTGTGTTGACTGTGGGATGCAAATTTACCTAGCCAGGAATAATGATGAAGTTTTATAATAAGATTATATTTAACAGTTTCTTTAAAAATTGAATCTTTTAAATCATACAAACAGGTTGGCTTATAAGTTGGCGCAAAAAGAACCGTGGGTTTATCTGAATCAAGTCCCAATGAACTTAATATTTTAGTTCTATCATAATTCCCATCTATAAAATATGGATCCATCTTTGGATAACCAACTTTAAAAACTTCTGAATCCCCGATACTGCCCGATGCTTTTAAAGATTGTACAGATTGTTCTCCCTCAACAAAAATTAAATATTTGGAATTTTTGTGTTTTTTTAATTCCCGATAGGTAACCGATTTAGTAAATGTGATACCATGATAAATCAGGCAAAGCAAAGCATCTCCATATTTTTTTTCGTCTACCACATCCGGAACAAATACAATATCAAATTTTTCATTTTCATCACTAATTCGATGGCCATCTGTTTCAAATATCTTCAAATATTTTTTTGTCTGATCTTTATTAAACCAAACAAAAGACCGCTCAGTCTCGTGCGTCAGGGAAAGAGACACATCATATTTTGGGTCACTTTCAAAAAGCGAAATTAATGGGTCGTAAGCCGCTTTATGATACAGATAAAACATTTTGAACAATACTTTTGTTTTAACCATTTTTATTGCGCCTTAATTTTGGAAATGATTTTTCGAATCTGATATTTACGAATAATGTTTGAGGGTTTTTGTTTTAATTGATTTTGCGATCTATTAGCAAGAATATTTTTTATCATTTCCAACATACGCTTTGATGAATTTCCATCGAAATATGGATGAATATCCTTGAGACAACTTTCTCTATTTTGAGAAAACTCATCTGGATGGTTTAAGCTTCGTTCAATTGCAGGTAATAGTTCTGAAGGATCCTGAATATTGATACCTTTGTCTCTACGTGCTACTGCTCTATAAGTGACCAACGGTCGGTTAAAATGTAAGAACTCATATGCAACGGATGATGTGTCAGTAATCATTATATCTGAGCCAGCCATAATGGGTAAAATATTTAACTCATCTACTATACGAAAATTATTACTGTCCAATTTTTTATATTTTTCTTTAATTGATTCATCCATTAATGAATGAAATTTGATTATCCAATTGTAATCATATTTTTTTAGTTCATGAATGGAGTCCAGCAAATCTGGGGCAGAAGTATATTTAGGTGGGAATGTGGGAGCATACAATATAACAGGTAATCGAGGAATTAACTCATACTGAGATATTAACTGATTTTTCTGATTAATAAACTCCCATTTATTATTATAAACAGGGTCGAGCTTTGGCCATCCCGTTTCTCTAACTAAAAAATGTTTTTTATTTTTCGCGAGTGTTGAAAATTTTTTTGTCATTGCTGGTCCTGTTGTGCAATATAAATCAAAGAAACCTGTTATGTTATAAAAACCCTTTACCTCTTCATCCAATCCATGGAAAATTTGCACTTTCAATCCTGGCCAAAAATGTGGAACAATATTGCCAGGTACAATGATGGCATCTGGGATATACTCTGATACTTCTTCATTAGATTTCAATCGATCACCTGGACACGAATAGTTTGTTGCCGAGCTAGCTGAAAACCATTTCACTATCCCATATTCTGATTCAGTGATGGCCTGTTGGAGCGGCTCAAGAATTGAAAATGAATAGGGTTTAGTTACAAAAAATAACCACCTAAGATTGGCATCACCCATTAATTACTGTATAGTTCTTTCAATATCATTAAAACGTCATCAGTTTTTAAATCCACAATATTATTATTCATGCGTCCTTTCGTAAATGATTCATCGACTAGTTTAGGTAATTGATCTTCGGGAATTCCCCAAGCATCCAACGTATATGGAATCACACCCTGCGGAATGGTCTTAATCATTTGCTTCAATTTATCGTAGGTTAATTCAAGATTATTGCAAATTCTGTTCAATGGGTCCTTAATAAATTCTCCGTTTATTTCCAATAAAGGGATTAACCCGATTGAGGAAGCAACACCATGTGGAATCCCATAATTTATTGTTAGTGGATAGCTAATGGAATGGGCAGCAGCAGTTGTTGTATTTGAAAAGGCCAATCCAGAGACAGTGGATGCATTTAACAGTTTATTTCGAATTGATAGATCGAGTGGGGTTTGTTTTAATTCTTCAACATTTCTAAGAATTGAACAGATGGCTGATATGGCAAAATCAGTGGATGTGTTGTTGGCATTCTTATTCCAAATTGCTTCTAAACTATGGCTTAGAGCATCCATCACTGTTGTAATTGAAATATCCAAGGGGAGAGACAGCGTTAAATTCCCATCTAATATTGCCACATCTGGGTACAAATCTGGATGAGAAATGGAATATTTCTTTTTTTCTTTCATATTCCAAATCGTACCCCACATGGTGACTTCACTTGCTGTGCCGTGGGTTGTCGGCAGAAATATGGATGGAATTTTCCGTGGAAAATCCCCTTTATAGTTTATTAATTTATAAATATCTGATTTTTCCAGGCATAGATATGCCATTATAACTTTTGCAAGATCCATGACAGAGCCTCCACCTAAGGCAATAACACCATCGAATGTATCCTTTCGGAAAAATTTTATGGCATTAATACAATCTTCAAAATTTGGATTGCTGTTAACATCACTAAAAATAGATTTGGGAGAGTATAGAGAATCAAGGTTTAACCGCTGTCTATTTCCAGGTGACGTGACAATGGCTGGTGAGGCAATTCTTAATTCTTGAATATTGTTGGTTAATTCGAGCTGCCAATTATTGCTTTTAAAAATTTTTACGGGGTTATAATAACTTGCCATGATGTAATTCGAAAATTACTTTTTCAGAAATTTCATGAAATCTTGTTTATTAGCGATAGGTTTAATGGTTGGTCTGCCTAAATCTTCTCTTGAACCTGGGCATATTTTAATTTCGAGGAATGATGGTCCAACACAGGAAAAAAATTTAGAAAAGTTTTCTTTTAATTCAGCAGGTGATTTCGCTTTGAACATCTTGCTCGACCCTACCGCTTCAACAATGGCTGACAGATCGATATCCTTAGCAGCTGTGGCTTGCCCTCCAACCGATTCGTGAACACCATTATTCATTAAAATATGACGAAAATTATTTGGTTTCAAACTTGCGATAGATGTGAGGCTCCCCAAGTGCATCAACATTGCCCCATCACCATCAATGCAAACCACTTGACGATGGGGTTTGGATAATGCAACCCCCAAAGCAATGGATGAACAATGACCCATGGATCCTACGGTCAGAAAATCCTGTTGATGTGATTGACTTTTGTTTTCACGAATTTCAAAAATTTCCCTTGATGTCTTTCCCGTTGTGGACACAACTATGGCATTATCATTAAGATTATCCAAAATAATCTCCAACGCTTCCTCCCGCTTCATGCTCTGGCTGTCAGATTTAATAATTTTATTACCGTATTTTTCAAAGGTACCTTTTTTGATTAACAGGACAGTCGGTCTGTATTCATTTTTTGCGGTTTCAACAACATTTGATATTTTTCTTATGACTTGCTCATCATCTTTTGATATGATTTCATAAGAGATATCCATTGCATCCAAAAGCTCTAATTGAACTTTCCCTTGTTTGATGTGTTGGGGCTCATCCTTAATGCCCGGTTCGCCGCGCCAACCCACCACCACCACCATAGGTATGGCATATACGTCAGGATCGCAAAGAGATAGAAGAGGATTTATTGCATTCCCCAGGCCAGAATTTTGCATATAAACTAATGGCAGCGATTTTTTCGCAAGATAATAACCGGCCGCTAAAGCGATGGCATTCCCTTCATTGGCGGTTATAATATGTTTATCCTTAGGGACAAAATCATCGATACATAAACAAAATTCTTTTAAAAGAGAATCAGGAACTCCTGTAAAAAAATCAATACCATGGCTAGTTAAATGATTGAAAAATTTAGTCGGTTTAATGGCCATAAATGTTCCTATGGAATCAGAGTAATTATATCCTTGATGGACATGCAATATTGATCTGAGGCTTCTTTGGATCGACTATTTTGTAAAATAGATTTTGCAGAATCGACCATAGCCGGATAGGCTGAGCGCAATAAATGGTTAGCATAGATGATAACATTTACGCCTAGAGCCTGCAACTCTGATTCTATCATATGAGCATAGGTGGATGGAACTACAATAAGAGGAACCTTTGTTTTAAATTTTTTATATTTATCACAAAACTCAATAATTTCTTTTCCATCTTTTTCCTTACTGTGAATCATGACTCCATCTGCACCGGCATCAATATAAGATTTTGCTCTTAAAAGGGCATCCTCCATTCCTTTTTTCAAGATCAGGCTTTCAATCCGAGCGATGATCATAAAATCAGAGGTGATCTGGGACTTCTTCCCTTCATGAATTTTTTGAGAAAAATGTTCAATTGTATCCTGTTTTTGGGGAACAGTTGTCCCAAAAAGCGAATTCCTTTTGTCACCAATCTTGTCTTCAATGATGATAGCTGATACCCCTAATCTCTCCAGTGTTTTAACTCTGAATTTGAAATGATCGATCCTCCCACCAGTGTCGCCATCAACTATGATAGGTTTTGTTGTAACCTCCAATATCTCTTCAATTGTGTTGAACCGGGATGAAAAATCAACTAGCTCCGTGTCTGGTTTTCCTTTAGATGTTGAATCTGTGAGGCTGCTTTCCCAGATGCCGTCGAATTCAATTTTCCGTCCATTTTTTTCAATACTTGTTTTTTCTACTATCAGTCCCGTAAGTCCATTGTGCGCTTCAAGAATACGAACGACAGGTTTCGATGTAATCAAACGTCGCAGTGTTCCCATTCGTTTCCCGGGTGTTATGCCTTGCGCTTTAACTGCACTGATTAAATCTGTAGAAGAGATCCCTTCTGTATATTTTGGCTCCACAAGCTGGCCGCCCCATTCAGATAAAGTTTCAATTACATGCTGACGAACTTTTTTCTGGACTCCTGTTTTCCAATCATCACCATGTACCACAAAATCTGGTTTAACCTGTTTTAAATTAGGGACATAATCCAAGGTTGTCTGCGGTATAACCTTGTCCACACCTTTCAGATTTTCCACAATTAGTTTTCGCTCATTAAAAGCAATAAGGGGTAGACGCTTATAGCTGGCAATGGCCTCATCTGTAAGTAAACCAACGGTCACTTTGCCTAGCTTGCGGCCTTCAGCAATAATATTCAAATGACCCTGGTGAATCAGATCTGCAGATAAACCAATATATACTGTTTTTAATTTTTTATTCTTCATAATATTTATTTTCATTTAACATAGTTAATCAAAATCCTTTTTCTGCAATGGCACCATCATGCAATCCAGCATTATAATTTTTTTCTGGAATTTTCCAATTCCCATAGCGAAGAGAAAGATACTCTTCGGCATAATTAGGAATATTAATAGTACGCCCTTCCCATTCAATTGTACTTAATGTATCATAATATTTTTTATCAACATGCTTCAATGCATTACTGTCCACCCAGCGGTATTTATCCTGCACGGGATGTACGCAAAATAAATCCACATGAAAATTGATTTGTCTTATTTTTTCCCATAAAGTTTTTACTTTAATTGCACGCATATTTCCGGGAATCCATTGAGATTGGATTTTCCTTCTTTTAATCCAGTAATTTGGTAAAAAATCTAAGCGCAGTTTCATAATTTCATCGGCTGATTGTGCCAGTATCCCTAAGTCAGCATCATAGTCCCAAGGGATTAAATCTCCATCACGTAAAATTCCCAGAAGCGTACCTGCTTCCAGCCAGTATTTTATTCTTTTTTGATTTAAAATATCAATTGTTTTTAACAGCATATTTTTCATGCGTTGATGATAATTCCCTTTCTGAAGTTGGATTCGTTTCATAGAATATGGATCGATCACTTTTTTAAAGGAGATATTATCTAGAGTTTCATTATTTACAATGGCATTATCATCAATACTGGCAATCCAATTTAAATGTGGATTTTTCCAGTCTGTACCAAAACGAACATTCAAATAGTCTTCGGTATACTGTGGGATTGGAAAATCATGCCCATGAATTTGAATTTTATCCAATTTATCGTAATATTTACATTCAATTTTTTTACAGCTACGATTATCGACCCAACGATAATAGTTATCTACTTTATATTTGGGAGTAATGAAAATTTTGGATGCTTGTAGCATAAGGTTCCAGTAGCTTAATACAGCGAGATGACAATATTCATTTTCTATCCATTTACGACCTGAGCGATTAGAAATAGATCTAAAACGATAGGCTGGTCCTATTTCTTTTTCTATAGCTAATAATCGAGTGAAATATTCTCCATAGATGCTAATACTTATATCGTCACCAGCAGGCAAAGATAAACCGAGCTTTATTCCCATTAAACTCAATAAAGATTTGGTATCTATCCAAAATGGGATACTATTCTTTGATAATAATTCAATTGTTTTAAAAAAGAGGTTTGTTTGAAATTGATTTTTTATTTTCAACGTTAATTTTATAGAGAAAAATAAATATTAATTAAATTGGATTTTATAGAGATAGCTATACAATCCATCTTTTTGGATTAAAGAATTGTGTGTCCCTTTTTCAACAATTTCCCCCTTTTCCAATACAACAATATCATCGGCATTTTTCACAGTTGATAGTCTGTGTGCAATAACTAAAACTGTCCTATCTTTCATAAGCTGTTCAATTGCTTGCTGGACTAATTTTTCAGATTCGCTATCTAGGGAAGATGTTGCCTCATCCAAAATAAGAACGGGAGGATTTTTGATTATTGCCCGGGCTATTGACAATCGCTGTTTTTGCCCACCTGATAATTTAATTCCTCTTTCTCCAATGACAGTGTCCAGCCCCTCTGGTAAAGAATTTATAAATTCCATCGCATTTGCAGATTTTGCAGCAGAAATAATGTCGAATTCTTTTGTTTCAGGCTGTCCATAAGAGATATTATTTCTTACGGTATCATTGAATAAAATAACCTCCTGACTGACAATTCCCATCATCTTTCGGAGATTTGATATTTTTAATTCCCTAATATCTTCTCCATCAATCTTCACCGATCCTGAAGTGGTATCATAAAACCGGGGTATTAAATCTGCAATGGTGGATTTTCCTGCTCCACTGCTCCCTACAAGTGCAACAACGGAACCTTTAGAAATTGAAAAAGATACATTTTTTAATACAGGTTCCGATTCTTCACCATAATCAAATGAAACATTATCAAAGCTAATTTCTTTGGAAAATGAGTCAATTCCCTTTGCATCTGGTTTATCATTTATATCAGGCTTTGAATCAAGAACTAAGAAAACACGTTCTGCAGCTGCTAAACTGTTTTGAATTGTAATGTTAACTGTTCCTAAAGTTTTAATTGGGGCGAGCATGGCGAATAACACTAATATAAAGCGTAGAAAATCCTCAGAAGTCAGAGTCTCCGTCTGAATGACCTGCATCCCACCATACCAAAGTAATACTACCCCAATAAAAATCCCAATAATTTCATTAATAGGGGTAGCTAGATTATTTAATTTTGCCCGACGGAAAAGTAAATGAAAATATCGGGTTCCCTCTGTTTCAAATTTTTGAATTTCATGATGTTTAGTGGCAAAGGCTTTAATTACTCTTATGGAATATAAGGCTTCAGTCAATATATGCATTATGGAGGCAATCTTCTCCTGAATTCTTTTTGATTTACGTCGAATACTCACCCCCACACTGACATAAAGAAAACCTGCAAGTGGTAAAATTAATAGAGCCACAAGGGAGAGTTCCCAATCTATGATGAATAATATTGTTCCAAAGAAAAGAATATTTAATGGTTCCACCAAGAGTTTCTGAAATGTCGTTGTAAAGGCATTCTGCATGACATTCACATCATTCATCATTATTGAAGCCAACTCTCCAGATTTCTTTTTGTTAAAATAGCTCATGGACAGAGAATGAATATGTCTATAAAGTTTATTTCGAACACGCACAATTAGAGAAAACTGCACATATGAAACCAAAATATTCTTGATATAAAGAAAAATATTCTTGAATAAAAACACAGAAAAAATAATCAAGCACAGCCGCCTTAAAGAAGCTAACTGTGAATCCTGCAGAATTAGTCGATTAGCGATGTATTTAAAGCGTTCATTTAGCGTTAATTGATCAGCATAAGACCAAGCAATTTGTTCCTCTGAGATGGAATTAAAATCGGTAAGAATATTGTTGACCAGAGAAGCCGTCAACCAGATAGAAAAACTATTAAGCATTACGAAAGCTAAAGCAGCGATGGAAGATGCTAACAGGTAAGGCCAATAGCGCAAGACTAGTTTTGTCAATCTTTTATATACGGGAACTTTCATATAATTAAATGAGGGCTATGGGGTCGTATTAGATTTCAATTTTTATGTATCAAATCATGAAAAAAAGGTATAAAACAATTATTCCAATTCCATGAGCCAGTGAGGGATATCCGCTTCAAAAAATTTACTTCCCTTTTTTACAAATCCAAAATATTCGTAAAATTTAATGACATGCTCTTGAGCATGTAAATATATAGTTTCACTGTTCATTAATTCATTTAAAATAAATTGTACCAAATTTTTCCCCACACCAAAAGACCGAAATTCAGGCAAAACGGCAAACCGTTCCAACTTTACACCTTTTCGTGTCTGTCGCCAGCGTGCTGTGCCCACAGGTTTATTTTGAATATACGCTAGAACATGGTTTGCGCTATATTCAAATTCATCCCATTCAATATCTTCAGGCACTTTTTGTTCCTCAACAAAAACTTTTTTACGTATGGCAAATGCAATTTTTAAATTGTTTTCAGATGTTATGATTTTGACATTAATTTTCAATTGAGTGTGTAAAATACTATTAATGCTCTTTTAGGCAAAACTGATTTTTTAATTTAACATGAGAACATAAGGCTTATGAAAAGTAAAAACAAACATGTTATTGTTGTGGGTGACCGAGTGCTTATCCGACCGGACACCGGTGAAAAAAAATCCGCAGCAGGATTGTACTTACCACCCAGTGTGATAGAAAAACAGGATGTCCGAGGTGGGATTGTGGTAGAAGTAGGGCCTGGAATTCCTTTGGGAAATCCGGAAAATGATCTATCAGAACCGTGGCAGAAAATGGATAATTTGAACACAAAATATATTCCTCCCCAAGCTCAGGTGGGAGACTATGCGCTGTACTTAAATAAAGCATCCATCGAAATTAATGTTGAAAATGTAGAATACCTTATAGTTTCACAATCAGCAATTCTTGTATTGATTCGTGATGATTTCAGCAGTATCGGGAAATAAAATTTGAGAGCCTTTATTGGAGGTTGGAACAATTTTATTGTATAAATAATATTGTATTTGAGCAACCAAAGAGACCCATCAAATAAATTAGGGGATACTAATATTAAATCCTCTAAAACAAAAGCAGGCATTTATATACATATTCCTTTTTGCAGGACCAAATGCATGTATTGCGACTTTTACTCTATTACCGAAAGGGAGAACGATGCGGATGGATTTGTGTCAATTCTGTGCAAGGAGATTTTACGTTCGCCTTTGGATGAATATCCATGGATCTTTGATACTCTATTTATTGGTGGAGGCACTCCCTCACTTCTGAACGAACATCAAATGGAATCTATTTTATTAACACTATCAAAAAAAATCCCCTTTTCAAATTTTGTTGAAAAAACCGTCGAGATAAATCCGGGGGAAGCATCTTTGGAAAAATTAACTAATTTTCGTTCTTTAGGAATGAACCGGGTTTCCATGGGGGTTCAATCTCTGGAACCGGAATTATTGATATTTCTGACCCGATCTCACTCTGTAAAACAGGTATTTGAGACATACAACCATGCCCGTACAGCAGGATTTGAAAATGTAAACTGCGATCTGATATATGGTATCCCAGGACAAACACCGGATATTTGGAAACGTGACATGAACCGAGTAATTGAGTTGAATCCTGAACATATTTCAGCTTATACCTTAACAGCAGAAAAAGGCACGGAACTTTTTTATATGGTGAGTTCCAATGAGCTGTCCTTGCCTGATGAACGTACAGCCGCGGACTGGTTTAATCTGACGAGATCTTATTTATCAGAGCATCAATACATTCCCTACGAGATATCTAATTTTTCCAAACCAAAGAAAGAATGTAGGCATAATCTCCATTATTGGAACATTGAACCCTATATGGGTTTCGGTCCATCTTCACACAGTTTTGATGGTAATCAAAGATGGAACAATGTTCGTTCACTAGATAAATACATAAAAAAAATAGATGAGGGATTGTCTCCGATTTCTTCAAATGAAACTTTAACACCCACTCAAAAGTTAAATGAAAGAATTGGATTTGGGTTGCGATTAAAAGAAGGGATTGATTTGGAAAAATTTCCAAAACCCCAAAAAATCCTATTCAACCAAAATATAAAGAAATATGAAAATAAATGGGATGATTATATTGAGAATAACGGTAAAACGATTAAACTAAATGAAAAGGGCTTTGCCTTTGCTGATGAAGTTGCTGTGGATTTACTTATTTAACAAATATGTGTAGATCTCAATATGTGAAATGTTTTATCGTTTCACCTTCTCCACCAATCCGTGCCATGGCTTCCATCCCTAATTTGATATGAAGTTCAACATATTTTCGTGTTACTTCCTTATCTGATTCCTCTGTTTTTACTCCTTCAGGAATCATGGGAGTGTCTGATACCAGCAATAGAGCTCCTCTGTTAATACCGTTGGCAAATCCTGTAATGAATAAAGTTGCTGTTTCCATATCAATCCCTAAAACTCTAATTTTTCTTAAATAGTTTTTGAACTCATCATCATGTTCCCATACCCGGCGGTTGGTTGTGTAAACCACTCCCGTTCGATACTCAACTTTACGTTCAACCAGAATCTGAGAAACATGTTTGTGTAATTTAAAAGAAGGCATTGCGGGAACTTCTTTAGGTAAATAATCGTCACTGGTCCCTTCTCCTCGAATGGCTGCGATTGGGAGAATAAAATGTCCCAATTCTGTTGTTTTTTTTAAACCACCGCATTTTCCCAGAAAAAGCACCCCTTTTGGGGCTACACATGATAATAAATCCATAATAGTAGCTGCGTTGGCACTGCCAATACCAAAATTAATAATACTTACTCCCTTTGAATTTGTTGCAGAAGTCATTGGTCCACCTAGTCCGTTAATCGAAACATCGAATGTTTTAGAAAACTTTTCTACATAATTTTGAAAGTTTGTTAACAAAATCCATTTTCCTAATGAGTCAGGTTCAGCTCCAGTATACCTTCGCAACCAATTCCGAGTTATTTTATCTTTCTTAATCATACTTCTAATGTGAGAGAAACTGGGCAGTGATCTGAGCCCATAATATCATCATGAATATCGGCATCAATAATACTTTGAGTAAATCCTTCATTCACAAAAAAATAATCTATGCGCCAGCCAACGTTCCTGTCCCGGGCACCAAAGCGATAGGTCCACCACGAATATCTGTCAGGTTCAGGATGAAACATTCGAAAAGTATCTACCCATCCATTCTCTACATAAATGTCCAGCTTTTCTCTTTCGATTGGCATGAATCCAGAGTTTTTGATGTTATCCTTCGGGCGAGCCAGATCAATGGGATGGTGTGCGGTATTCCAATCACCGGTCACAACCACATGTAGCCCAGATTCAACCTGTTCATTGATGATGGGAAGAAGCTCATCATAAAAATCCAGTTTATATTGAAGCCTTTCATCATTTTTTTGTCCATTGGGGAAATATATATTGTAGAGAACGAACGACTCATGCTCCGTAATCAATACTCGCCCCTCACTATCAAAACGATCTATACCTAAACCCTCTTGGACAAAAAGAGGTTTTGTTTTACAAAATGTTGCCACACCGCTGTATCCTCTGCGTTCGGCAGAATGAAAATAGGCGTGATAACCATGGCCATTTAATAGGGCGTCAGATAATTGGTCCACTGCCGCTTTTGTTTCCTGAACGCAAAGGATATCCGGTTTGGTTGTTCCCATCCAATCCAGAAACCCTTTTTTCTCTGCTGCTCTGATCCCATTAATATTCCATGAATACAATTTCATTTCTACTCCATCATTTGTTTTTGGTGATTTCAAATACAACCATTTCTTTATTTTTCTTTTCTGATGTGGTATAAAATATACTGTTGATTATGGAAAAAATATTTAACTTTTGACATCACAGAATTTGATAAAGGAAAATATCTTGAACAAAAGAAACCGCAAACGGAAAAGATTAAAAAATAGTGATAAAACTATTTTTGAGGAATACAATTTTGAATTTCTTGTTTTAGGGTTGTTTGGGCTGGGATTTTTCCTCTTGTGGGAAGATTGGAATATAAAATCTCTTGTCTGGATTGGTATCACTAGAACCGCCTTATTAGTTATTACCTTTTTAAGGAACGTTTCCGTTAAAATTGGGAATTTATTGTCAGGAGTAGAAACATCTGACCTTATTGGAATTATATTAATCCTAATAGCTATTGTTTTAGTACTGAATCGCGCCCGTTTGAGGACGATTGAACGTCATCCAAACCTAACGTCCTGTCCAAAGTGTAACTCAGGTTTGCGTCGGGTTCACAGAAAAACCAAGCACAAAATTCAGAGTTGGTTATATTTTTGTAAGTTCAAGAGATTTAAATGCAAGTCATGTTCTTTTGATGGAGTCGCAATGATAGAAGGGAAAAAATAGAATATCTTGACTTAGCAGTGAAACCGTTTGATTCAATTCTTCCTGTGCTCTAAATTCGCCCCGTTTTTTATTTTATTAAACAATTGATTTAATATACTTAAGTTGGATCACACAATGTTTTAGTAGTATAAAACGATCATACAACCGGCCCGTTCGTCTAGTGGTTAGGACTCCAGGTTTTCATCCTGGCAACAGGAGTTCGATTCTCCTACGGGCTACTGGAACAGCCCCATTGATATATGGGGCTGTTGTCTTTTATATAACTAATTTATTTCTCTGAAAAAGACCTTCTCTGCTTTGTTCGTGAATGATATTTTACTTTAAATTTATGCTATGAATTTACCTTTACATCCTGCCATCGTCCATTTCCCCATAGCTCTGTTTATTACAGCTTTTATTTTACAGGTATTTCATATATGGAGACCTTACTGGATATGCAGAACAACATCCATGTGGCTTTTGGGGTTTGGAGTATTAACTTCATTTGGAGCAATGCTTTCTGGGAAGCAGGAAGCAATTAAAATCGGGGAGGGGGGATATTCACTAGATGTTCTTAAAGCTATTCAAAACCATGAATTAATCGCTGAAATCACAACGTGGAGCTCACTAATCATTTTTATGGTTTGGCTGTACCTTTTTTTTAAATATATGGATGATACCCAAATTGATAAATTGGCGCTGGCCTTTCTGGGACTGCTTAGCCTGTCTGTGGCAGTTACCAGTTATTTTGGCGGGGCCCTTGTCTATTTTCACAGTTTGGGAATTCGATAGTAAATAAAAGTTAAATATAGCAGTATAATTAGGTAATAGCTCTTTACCAATTATTGTGGAAAAATACAGTATATCAAAAAAACAGGTTATTTCTAGAACACTGAAAGAGGTGTTCTCCTTTTTTGAAAAACCGGAAAATTTATCTGTTATAACTCCGAAAAACCTGGAGTTTGACATATTGACACCTAAACCAATCAAAATGGATAGGGGCACTGTCATAGATTACACTATCAATCTTTTCTGTATCCCTGTTCACTGGAGAACCCTTATTACTGAATATTGTCCACCGTACAAATTTGTTGATGTGCAAATCAAGGGGCCGTTCATCCTATGGCACCACACTCATATTTTCAGGGAGATAGACGATGGGGTTGAAATTATAGACCAAGTTCAATATGCGCTACCATTTGGAATTTTAGGGAGGATTTTTCATTCCTTGTGTATAAAGAAAAAATTGAATCACATTTTCAATTTTAGAGAGGAAGTAATTGAAAAATTGTTCAACAGTATGCATAACGATGAAAAATCTGTTCCAGGAATCCAAAAGATATCTCTATGAAGATTGCTTTATTTGGGGGGACCGGTTTTATAGGAACATACCTGATCGAGGAACTATTGAAAACGGGTCACACTCCCAAAGTGCTTGTCCGACCAGGCTCAGAACAGAAACTATCACATCATAATAGATGTGACATTGTAACCGGAACCATTTCAGATCTCGAGGCAGTGAGAGATACCGTTTCCAATACAGATGGAGTAATTTACAATATTGGTATTATTAGGGAATTTCCAAGGAAGAAAATTACCTATGAAGAATTGCATTTCAAAGGTGCAAGACTCTGTATGGATATGGCTTCAGAACTTGGAGTCAAAAGATTTATTTTAATGAGCGCTAACGGAGCAAAGCAAAGCGGAACGGCCTACCAGGAAACAAAATTTTTATCTGAACAATATATAAAGGAAACCGGTCTGGAGTGGACTGTGTTTCGACCATCTCTCGTTTTTGGGAACCCTAGGGGAAAGATTGAATTTTGTTCACAGTTAAGAGACGATATGCTCTCAATTCCACTACCTACACCTCTTTTTTATGAAGGGATCATTCCAAAAAATGCAGGGAGTTTTGCCATGTCTCCCATTCATGTAGAAAATGTCGCTGAATATTTTGTTAAAGCGTTGGTTAAGAAATCCACTATCCGTCAGACATATGAGATTGGGGGGATACACCCATTCTCATGGAAAGAGCTGGTTTCCATCATCGCTACGGCAAGCGGTAAGAAAAAATGGAAAATTCCCACTCCGGTGTTTCCTTTAAAGATAATGGCATCTGTATTTGACCGGTTTTCCTGGTTCCCTATTACCGGGGATCAACTGTCAATGCTCGTGCAAGGGAACACATGTGAATCAAAAAATTTATTTGAAGAATTTCATATTGAACCTATTAACTTTTCAGTGTCTAATTTGTCATATTTACATTCGGAATGAAAAATCTCATATTCTGTTATTATATATCACTATTTTTAACCATGCTGTTTGGTAAATCAACCATCAATATTGGGATGCAAGCTCCCGATTTTCAACTTCCTGATCAGGACAGTACCATCCACAAACTCAGTGATCATATTGGGTCAACAGTTGTTCTCTATTTTTTTCCCATGGCAGATACCCCTGGATGAACAAAAGAAGCGTGCGGGTTCCGTGACAAATTTGAAATATATAAAAGTGAAAATACAAAAATAATCGGTGTCAGTTTTGACACACCGGATAACTTAAAAGCGTTTCAAGACAAGTATAAAATTCCCTATACATTTTTATCTGATAGAAAAAAAACCGTTGCCAGGATGTATGACGCAAAGGGGTGGTTTTTCCCTAAAAGAGTTACCTTTATTATTGATGAGACAGGAACGATACAAAAAATTATCCGTGATGTGAATGTCCATACTCATGGTGAAGATATTCTGAAGATAATTAGTGCACAATAATATTTGGTTTCTGAAACCACTTTTCGTAGTTTACCTCGTTGGTAAAGAGATTATAGGATATTTTAATCTCAATTTAATGAGCATTTATTTTATTAATCTCATGTACACTAACTACTAAACCAAGGAGGTTTTCGAGCCAATGAAAATAAAAATAACTTTTCTCATAGTATGTCTATTAGGTATTCAGATTGTGGCCGCCCAAGCAACGCAGACCAGAGGTATGATTACAGATGCCGAAACAGGTGAGCCACTTGCCGGTGCTCAGGTCATGGTGAAAGGGACATCCAATGGTACCACAGCAGACCAAGATGGTATGTTCGGTCTTAAGGTTGATACCGGTGCTACCCTTGTATTCACTTATATTGGCTATCAAACAAAAGAAGCAACAGTTACATCAGGACGAATGGTAATAGGGCTCGAGAGAGGGACCCTACGTGGTGATGAGGTTTCGGTTGTCGGCTCCCGTTTTAAACCGCGGACGACGATAACCTCGCCGGTTCCGGTTGACAATCTGCAGATGAGGGAATTGAAATCTTCTGGCCAGCATGGCTTGGATCATATGTTAACCTATAAAGTTCCTTCTTATAACGCTTCGCAACAGACTATATCTGATGCGACAGCCCACTTTGATCCTGCAGATTTGAGAGGACTCGGCCCCAGCCGGACTTTAGTGCTAATCAACGGAAAAAGAAAACACGCAAGCTCATTCATCCTTATTAATGATACACCCGGAAAAGGAGAAGTAGGTGTCGATATGAAAAGCATTCCTACTTCTGCTATTGACCGTATAGAAGTGCTTAGAGATGGTGCATCTGCACAATATGGTTCTGATGCTATAGCAGGTGTTATAAATGTGATAATGAAGGAAAAATCCGATTATACAGAAGTTAATGTAACAGCCGGCCAAACCGCAGGCGGTCATAAAAATGCGGGTGATGGGGGCAACACGGGACTGAACGTAAACCATGGAATGAATATAGGTGATAAGGGCTCATTAAATATAACGGCATCTTATCATGATCAGAAAGAGACCAGACGTGCGGGAGAACCCGGTGGTGATGGTCTTTTTGGTTTTTTGTATGCTATTGGAGCCATACCAATTGAAGCGGCTTTAGGCTTTGAAGCAACCCCAGGAAATGTAG
>DASCRE010000223.1:0-1985 GCA_034408645.1 Fidelibacterota bacterium
GATTTTGAAGCTAGAGGAATACCTGACTATGAAGCGGAAACACTCACCGAACGTTTCCGAACTGAGATTGCCACAACAAAAGCAGTTCAACTCGTGGACCGCAAACTCCTGCAGAAAATTCTGGAAGAACAGGGCCTTCAGCAGTCCGGGTGTACCACCGATGAATGTGCTGCTGAAGTAGGTCAGCTTCTAGGTGCACAGTTTATGGTTAATGGTTCGGTGGGGAGAGTCGGCGAATCCTATGCCATTGATGCAAAGATGGTTTCTGTTACAACAGGCGTAGCAGTTCGATCAAAAAGTGTTTCCTACGAAGGTGAGATTTCAGGACTGCTTAACGAGATGGAAATTTTGGCTTGGGAGATAGTAGACCTGCCCGTCCCTCAACGGCTACTTATTAAACGGGGCGGAGACATAGCACTCGATAAGATTACCGTTGCTGTGCTGGATTTCGACCCCAGGGGAATCAGCACGCTGGAAGCGCAAACGCTTACGGATCGCTTTGCAGCGGAGCTCAATAATACGGAACAAGTAATTCTGGTGGATCGCCGTGCCATGAATGAGGTACTGGATGAACAAGGTTTTGAGGCGCAAGGCTGTACTTCTGAGGAATGTGCCGCAGAGGTTGGTGCCTTATTAGGTGTGAAGTATATGGTGAATGGTTCGGTTGGTAGAATCGGGAACACATTTACCATTGACGCTAAAATGTTTTTTGTAGCTACAGGTGTGGCTGAACGAACGAAAAGCAAGACTTATGCTGGTCCTGTGGATGGCTTGATTACTGAGATTGAACTTTTGGCCTGGGATCTTATGGAATTAGACCCACCCAGACGTTTAACAAAAAAACAAATCGGTGGGGTTTCCCAGCCAAAGCAGAGGACGCGCTTTGGTGCACTCATGCGTTCAACTATGGTTCCTGGACTGGGGCAGTTTTATTCGGATAAAAAATTATGGGGGTGGATATGGATAGGAAGTGAAGCACTTATAGGAACTGTTGCCTATATGAAATTTAGTGAATACCAAAAGGCAAATAGTGAATATATCTCCCTTTTGGATCAATACAACCTATCTGAAAACCCAACGGAAATTTCTGATTTGAAAATACAGGCACAGGATCAACATGCAAAAATGAATTCAGCCAATGAAATGATGACAAATATGCTGTATGCTGTTGGGACCGTATGGGTCTCAAATATGATTCACGCCTATTTGACTGGCCCCAATCCCACAGCAAACAATAACGATCATCAAAATATTCAATTGGTTTACGATCCAGTAACCCATCAACCAAAAATAGAGTTTTCAATTCAGCTTGATTAAAAAAATTACAATTTTTCTTTTCCTGGTATTTATTGCCTGCGATATCCCCGAGGAAATCTACGAAAATCCCCTGGATATCGAAGCCAATGCTGAAAATGGCATCAACCCGCCTGCCCTTGTTTTTAATCCTAATAAAATTGAAACCTCCACAGGCTCTAATGTCAGCCTGAAAATATTTGTCCTTGAAATAGACAGTTTGGCTGGTTCATTTATAAGAATTAATTATGACCAGAATAAACTGGCTGTGAATTCAATCAGTATTGGTGAATTTTTACAAGAGAGCGGTCAAAACCCAATTTTCTTTTACGAAGATAATTCAACATCTGGTTATGTGGATATTTACACTTCTTTTTTAGGGGAGTCTGAGATTGCTTCCGGGACAGGTACCCTTGCATATATTGTATTTAATATACAATCGCCTGGGCAAAGTAGTGTTTCTTACGGAAGTGAGAGTGAGTTGGTGAATAAGAATGATATTCCTATTCAATTAAATGGATTGGGTGAGGTAGTTATCAATGCTCAATAAAAACTTCATACTATTCCTTCTTTCAGCACTTACTGTCATGGTTGGGCAAAATACCGGTATTATCAAGCTCACCGACTCAGGTGGTACGGAGCAGTTAAACTTTCCTTCAGATAGCACATTATATTTAAGAGTAACCGATAGT
>DASCRE010000224.1:0-7364 GCA_034408645.1 Fidelibacterota bacterium
GCCTCCTGATGATTTTCCGGAACGATACCCGGGAATTCGAGTTATCCATGGCCCTGAAGATATTGCAAAAACATTTTCGGATATTGATGCCTGTATCAATAATCTTTGGGTTGCCTTTGATACAACAAAATCAATAAAAAAATATTTTTCTGATCGGCTTTTGATAACGGTCTGTCATTCTTTAATTCGCATGGAACACCTAACCAATATGGGTGGACCCATCACAAAGAACTATTTTGAGCAGGAGATCACGTTCCAATATTCAGATGTAGTGGTGCTCATAAGTAATTCGGAGCTGGAGCACTACAGGTCCTTTGGATATGATAAATATGCTGCCGTCCCTCAAGTGATTTACAACAGCTATAAACCTAAATTTGACTCATCGCCCTGGAAACCAAATTATGCTTGTGATAATATTGGCTATATCGGTCGTCATGTTCCCAGGAAAAGACCTGACCTTCCCATTGAAGCAGTGGAGCGATCTCAAAGAAAAGATGTCCAGGTATTTAATATGGGAGTGGATTACAGGGCACAAAGCGGAAATCCGTTTTGGGATGAAATGGGGAGGAAACATCCAAAACAACTTGTGATTATTCCCTTCAGTTCCAATAAAGAGACCGTGAATTTCTATTGGGGCAGCATTGGGGCAAACTCTATTACTGGAATTTATGAACCCTTTGGATATACAATGTGTGAAACATTGGACCGGCGGGTACCTGCAATTGTTCAGAATATTGGAGGACCATCTGAGATAGCTGAGTCCGTCAAGGATTCAATTATTGAATATGAAGTGGATAAGGATTTTGAAAAAGATAAAGACAATTTTTTGAAAGCTGTAAATGTTTTCTGGGATACATCCGCTGATGATAGACAGTCCATGGCAGAAAATGCCCGGACAGCTCTGGATCATTTTCGACCGGAAGTGATCAAGGAGGCATGGAAAAGAGTTCTAATTGAGACCAAGCCTCGTTCCGTTCAACAGCTGGACCCCTCCCATACAATTGATTCCACAGGCGAGAGTACTTACGGGAATTAGTTTATGGTCACCTGTTTTTTAAACTTTCTGGTCTGACCAAAATCATCCCGCTTGTTGGCGGTAAAGAAACTGTTTCGGATAGAATTTTCTGCCCTTCAGTATCAATACTGTCAGAGTCTGCAAGAACATGCCAATCCCCAATCGGTAAATTGAGTTTTAAGGATTTTTCGTAATCTCCATTCATTGCTACAAAAATATCATCATCTAATGCATAGGCCACTGCAATTTTTTCTCCTAGATTCACAAAATCATAATTCTCTGGCTCGCTGTGGCTGAGTTCAGGATAATATTTTCTGATCTGAATTAATCCTTTGTAATAGGAAACCAATTCTTTGTTCAACTCTTTTTCATCCCAATTGATCCAATTAGTTTCATTGTCTTTTTCGTAAGAATTGTGATCCACCTGACCAATGTGGTTGTCCGGTGCATCCGTTTCAGCTATAATTTTACTTCTAGCCCACTCTTGACCTTCGTGCATGAACACAATCCCCTGGCTGGTAAAAAGAAAGAGGGCCCCCAATTTATTCATATCCAGTAACTTCCCATCTACCCTTGAGTGCTCCAATTTATCTGTAATAATTTCATCCTCACCGATGGTCCCCTCAGTAATGCGTAGCCTGTCCCCCAGTGTATGGTTATCATGACACTCAAGATAGTTAACACTGTGGGCAGCATCCATATATTGTCCTCCAAAGTCTTTCCGAGATCCAAGAATAATCCTTTTTAAAAAATCATGGTTGTCCTTTTCCCGCCACTTTCCAAATAGAAATCCCCTGTCATGGACATTAAATACACTGCCTTTTAATCCGTCACGAAACTGGTCATTGAAAGATGCCCAGCCCATTTCCGAAAATCCAGAAGGATCGTAACCATCGCCCCAGGGTTCAGCCAAAATAATCACGTTAGGATTGATTTTTTTTAATTCATCAATGATCTTTTGTCTCGTTTTGGAGTCGATGAGATTTCCAATATCAAAACGAAATCCGTCAATGTGATATTCGGTCATCCAGTACCGCACACTTTCCAAAATCATCTGACTCATGGCTGGATCTTCTGAACGGGTATCATTTCCGCAGCCACTTTTTGATATATAGCTTCCGTTATTTTCAAGGCGGAAATACATTTTCCGGTCGATGAATTTAAGAGGATGGTAATCGTAGTTTGAAACGTGATTGTAAACCACATCCATGATCACAGCGATTCCTTCCCGGTGAAATGCTTTGACCATATCCTTGAACTCGCGAACCGCTCTTCCATCCGTACCGTTCCATTTTCCCGGTGCATCTGTTCCATCACTTCCATAATATGTTTCCGGTGCAAAGAAAAATGTGGTCATGTATCCCCAATGGTTTCTGGCGTAGGGATTCCAGTTATTGAAAACACTTGCTGATTTATCTTTGTATGGAACTTCCACATTTGCAAAATCCTGTGCAGGTAATAGCTGAACAGCATTAACTCCTATTTTTTTCACATGGTCAATTCCACCTTTTTGATCTGGATCTACAAGGCCATGGTAGGTTCCGGGATTTTTTGAACCTGAGGTATGGTGGGCGGTCATATCTCGAATATGCATTTCATAAATGATGAGGTCTCTGGGGTTAATTTTGATCCAGCTGTCATTTCCCCAATCAAAAGATGTATCTATAATGAGCGATTTTGCCACATGGCGATAAGTGTTTTGGGTCACAGAGGCCAGCGAATAGGGGTCAGCAACGATGACATCAGGGTCATTCCCCAAGTAATTACCTTCCAGGCGGTAGCCGTAGAGTGTACCGTGACCGGCTTTTTTGGTTGTGATAGTCCAATCGTCCCCTGTTTTTTTCATCAGGAATTCTGACCCGGTTTTATCTTCTGGATTTTGAAATAGAACCAGGAAAACACGATCGGCTTTTGGTGCCTTTAGCTTGAAGGTGGTTTTATCGCCCTGGACAAACGCTCCGTAAGAAAGGGCTAAAGAAGGTCTGTCAGTACATTGTATCATGATGCATATCGTGAATGAAAGGATTAAAAAAATATGTGTGTGTTTGGCCAATCCAATCACCATGGTATTAAGAAATTTATATGAATAACTTTTTATTACATCGTTAAATTAAGAATATGTTTGGTCAAAAAAACATGCGAAAACTGATTTATTTTTGTTTTTTATTTTATTGTTGTACCATCGAGCAACAAAAACAATATTTACATAATGTCCCAACGCTCACAATTCATCAAGGTAGGACAAAGGGGTTTGATCTTTCTGTATATAAATCAGACCCAAAGATGAAGCTCTATATTGATTCTCATCCTGATCTAATTATTATGTTTGATCCATCTACAGATAGTCTGTTTATTGCACCAAAGGAATCTGCTTCAAATCTGATTTCTGTTATGGGCTCTACCGGTGCAGAGCCATTTGAGTTACTGGTTCGGGTCGAACCTACAAAATCACATGTTTTCCGGTTCACCCCAAAGACCGATAATGGCCCAATTTCAATTATTGGGAATTTTAATGATTGGTCAAGAACAAGCGATCTATTAAGTGATGAAGATGGAGATGGAATATTTGAAATAACACTTTATCTAAAACCCAATATATATGAATATAAATTTATTATTGGAGATTCAGATATACTTGACCCCGCAAATGAGGATATAGTTTCAAATAATATGGGCGGATGGAATTCAGTTTTGGACCTCACTCGCTTCAAAAAGAAATCTTCTGGTCAGTGGATAAAAAACACACAGAAAGGAAGTTATCTTTCATTTAATTTTCTTTCTTCAGATAAGTCACTACCGGTAGAAACGATTGTAGTGTGGAACAATATTTCTCTTCACCCTGATGTAGTTGACCCTAAAGAAAACGGCGATGTCAGTGTAAATATTAATAATCTCAATGAAGGATTACTTAGAATTATGGGATTAGATGACCAAGGACGAGCGATAAGGGAAAACCATACGGTAATAAAAAACGGTATTCCTTTGAATGTAAAAACTAATAAAGATGACTGGCATTTTAAAGTTATTTATAGTCTAATGGTTGACAGATTTTTTGATGAGGATCATTCAACTACAGATAGATCAAAAGGAGAAATACATCCTCTCACTGAATTTTATGGAGGGGATTTTTCTGGGCTCCTTCAAAAATTTGGTGAAGGCTATTTTTCAGACTTAGGAATTTCTGCGGTCTGGATTTCACCTGTTCAAAAACAACCAGATCATTCTTTTTCAGAATGGAGCCCCCCCCATAGAATCTATAAAGGTTATCACGGATATTGGCCTGTTTCTCCCCGTGAAATTGATTCACGATATGGAACTGCAGAGGAACTGCAAAAATTGATAGACACTGCTCATGATCAAAACATTAAAGTTTTATTAGACTTAGTGAGCAATCATGTTCATGAAGACCATCCCTATTACGCAGAGCACAGAGAATGGTTTGGAGATGTCATGCTGCCGGACGGTTCCATGAACATCCGAAAGTGGGACGGTGAAACGCGTCTTACCACTTGGTTTGAACCGTTCTTGCCATCATTTGATTATGCTAATACCAATGCAATTGATGCAGTTGTAGGGGATGCCATGTGGTGGATGAAGGAATTTGACCTGGATGGATTCAGGCAGGACGCAGTAAAACATGTTCCCCATTCATTCTGGAAACATTTAACTTTTGAATTAAAAAAGAATTTTCCGGATAAAAATGTGTATCAAATAGGGGAGACGTTTGGTTCAGATGAATTAATCCTGAGTTATGTAAACCCCTCTGAGTTGAATGCACAATTCAATTTTGATATTTATTTTGTTGCACGGAACATTTTTAAATCACCAACCGGAGATATGGAATCATTGAAAGAAACTATGGAACAAAATTTACAGGTTTACCAACCAATAAATCTTATGGGAACGATCACCTCCAGCCATGATCAAGTGAGGTTTATTTCTGTTGCAGATGAACAAATGACCTACGTTGAAAATGGAACGGAGCGGGCATTTTCCGAACCACCGGAAGAAGTAGAGCATATGTCAAGCTATCAGAAATTAGCAAATTTCACCGCATTTAATTTTTCTATTCCAGGGATTCCTGTTGTCTATTATGGTGAAGAGATTGGACTTGAGGGGGCAGGAGACCCAGATAATAGGCGCCCCATGCGGTTTGGAAAAAATTTAAATATGGGAGAATCTATGCTCACTGAAAAAGTGTCCTCTTTGGCATATTTACGACGAGAATATTCCGCACTGTCCATAGGAGATTTTTATTCAGTTTATTCAGATGGTCCGGTGTGGGTATACCTGAAGGTATATTTTGATGAAATCATATTGGTGGTAATAAATCAGAGTAATAAAAACCGATCTATTTCTTTTGATTGCCCTGTTCCGGTCACAAGTTGGAGAAGACTAAAAAATGATATTCCATTTTCTTTATCTGATACTAAGACAACGGTCCATTTGCAACCTTACAGTTATGGATATTTTTTAGGGGAATAAGGCGTGAAACGATCAATGTATATTTTCGTAATCATGTTAGCTGTTACACCAGTGATATTTTCCCAGGATGACAGCTGGAAACTCTTTGATGATACAGAGGTGGATGAAGTGCATATTGCTATTGACTCCCTTCGATTGGAATGGATTTATGAAAATGTATATAGTGATTCCCTGCACCCCTCAACGGTTCGATATGTGTCTGAGTGGTTTGATGAAACACTAGACAGCGTGGGATTTCGGTTACGGGGGAACACATCGAGAGTAGCTGAAAAAAAATCTTTTAAACTGGACATAAATTATTTTGAGCAAGGGCGCAGTTTTTACGGAGTAGAAAAACTAAATCTGAATGGAGAGCACAATGACCCCTCTATTATTCGCAGTAAAATCTGCTGGGATTTGTACCGAGATTTGGGGATGGTTACATCCCGCTCCACCCATGTAGCTGTGTACATCAATGATGAATTCTATGGGCTATATATTTCCGTTGAACATATAGATGACGAATTTCTCGAAAAGAACTTTTCAGATGATTCCGGTAACTTGTGGAAATGTATTTGGCCTGCAGATTTGACTTATAGAGGTGGTGACCCTGAAGATTATCATCCTTACTATGATGATGAGCGTCCCTACACCCTGAAAACAAATAAAGATTCATATGATTTTTCACAATTAGCCAGATTGATTGGAATCATCAACCAGACACCGGATGGCGAGTTTGCAGATTCGCTTGAGGCGGTACTAGACGTTGCGGGGGTCCTAAAATATTTTGCTATGAATGTACTCACCGGAGGCTGGGATGATTACTGGTTTCTCAGAAATAATTATTATCTGTATCATCACCCCTCCGAAAACCGGTTTCACTGGATTCCCTATGACTATGATAATACATTGGGAATTGATTGGTTCGAAATTGACTGGACCAACAGTGACCCATTTAATTTCCCTGTGATTGATGGGGATGGGCGTCCTCTCGCTGAGCGACTCATGGAGCACGATGAATATCGAGATCTCTATGCCCATTTTATTGATTTTATTTCAACCAATATTTTTGAATTGTCTCACTGGGAAGAGCGAATAGATAACCTAAAAGTTAATATGGATCCGTGGGCAGAAACTGATGAATATCGCACCTTCGATTATGGTTTTACCATTGCAGATTATCATGAATCATTTTCATCAGACCACTATGAAAATCTCCATGTAAAAAGGGGAATCAAAGAATTTGCGAATCTGCGGATGGGTTCCCTCCCAAATCCATTACCATTTACACAAGCTTCTCCTGTAGTATATGATTTTTCTTGGGCCCCTACGATTCCATTTTTTGATGATAGTATTTTTGTTTCAGCCTCTGTTTTTGGGAGTGCAGGGCTTCAATTGGTTGAGATCTATTTTTATGAGTCTCTCGAATCTGAGCCTGAAAATTTCCCCATGATATTTACCCCAGTCCCGGATACTAAGATAGTTGAAGAATCAGACCTGTGGACTGGGGCAATCCCGCCTTTTACCGGTTCTGCAGGTTATTTTCAGATTTACTGTGAGGATTCCAA
The DNA here is from genome assembly GCA_034408645.1 of Fidelibacterota bacterium. Lineage (GTDB taxonomy): Bacteria > Fidelibacterota > Marinisomatia > Marinisomatales > AB-629-J13 > AB-629-J13. Next base: position 7,048 of record DASCRE010000224.1, read on the forward strand.
TGGTCAGTCCAATCTATTCCCTAGAGATGAACCGGTAGAAATAATAGTATCTGGATTTTGGGGAAATGAGTTTACCCTAAACGAATTTCTTTCCAGCAATGATACAACCAATACAGATGAGTCGGGTGAGAACGATGACTGGCTGGAGCTCTATAATACAGGGACAGAATCGGAAGATATAGGAGGGCTATACCTCACAGATAATGTCGATAACCTAACAAAATGGATGATCCCTGATGGGACAGTGATCCAACCTCAGGGCTTTCTTCTGTTCTGGTGCGATGAGGACCAGGACCAGGGGGATCTTCATACAAACT
>DASCRE010000225.1:0-10550 GCA_034408645.1 Fidelibacterota bacterium
AAAAGAAGCAGGTGGCACGATTAAAGAACTCGCATCAGAAATAGAATCTGTTTCCAGGGGTATAATAAATATTGAACAGGAATTAAACAACATCGACATAGAAATTGATGTAATCCGCGGAAGAACTATTACCCCGGAAGAATTAATTAAAAGTTTCGAGAAAATAGTTCCTTACTTAGAAAAGGTTAATAAGGATGAACTCCGGGATATCTTAAATCTAATCATCAAAGATATACGTATTAAAAAACCCATTTTCCCTGAAGAGAAATGGGCTATTACAGTGAATGCTTGGAGCCATGATCCCAGCGACTACATTTTGGATGTGTTAAGTAGTTCGTGTTATCAACCCCAGTTGTACCCCGGACAGGATTCGAACCTGTGGCCCACAGCTTAGAAGGCTGTTGCTCTATCCAGCTGAGCTACCGGGGCAATATTTAGATATCTAGTTATTATCAATTAAAACATTACCAATATTTTCCCACTTTTTCAGGTCTGATGAGATATACACTTCCCCTGTTTTGGTAACTGCGGTAAAATATTGTTTAATATCATCAGCATAGGCTGTTCGTGAGAGAGATATAAAGTCATTTTTATTATCCACTTTGCTGACATACTCAATCAATTTGCCAATGGTTTGTGTATTTTTGTTTTCAAGTTTATATAGATTTCCTAAATTTGTTAGAATTGCAAATCCAGTAATTCTTGGTGCAAGTCCAAAACTGTAAGCTTCTGACCCTACAATGTTTTCTGAATTATTCCTTTCTAATATATTTTCAAGTGTAGCGATTGTTTCCTTTGATACACTTTTACCATCCTCACCATCCTTACCTTTATCCCCTTTATCCCCTTTATCCCCTTTATCTCCCTTTTCCCCTTTATCTCCCTTTTCTCCTTTTAATCCCTGGATACCAGGAATTTTTACTATTTTAGGAGAACAACCTGTTTGCACAAACAGTGCAAGGGCAAATAGTAGTATGAATTTCATCCTTCTGGAAATAAAAAAGGTAATGCCCTGGCATAGGCCATATAAATAATAATTGCTAGCTCTGATGTAAGCGCGGTAATAAAAAAATATGTAGACAGACGAATATACTCATTCTTTAACTGGTTTATCTTTCCGAGGGAAAAAACCTGATGGGAAAAAATTGTATAAAATTGGTCCTCGTCATTTGATTTAGATTTCAGGTGCTCGGAATATTCTTCTGGGCTATTGAATTGGCTGATTCCTGCGAAAAAAGTGGGACTTACATATTCCTTCTCAGTCTCTTCTTGACCTTCAGATTGAATGGTTTCCTTCCGAAGCCTGGGAATGATCACTCTTACTAAGTTATACATTGTTCCTATGGCGGCACTAAAATAAACCAAAACCAGGAAAAATGTTATCCTTTCCATCTGCAATTTTGGAAAGTGAACAATAAAGAACACCATAAAAACACCCAAAATAGAGAGTAATGTTAAGGCTTTTTGGTCTGTTCTCTGAATCACAGCCTGTTCACCCTCAAGTATTTGAATCAGCGCCTGTAAATGATATTTTGCCATTTTACTATTTTATTAACCTATCTATAATAATTGCTCTTAATGCTTAATGAAATAAGCCCATGAAAAAGGGAAAATTAAATAAAAAATCATATAGATTAAAATCTAACAATTATTGTTTAGTTCGAACTATCGAAAAAATAATGATTATACCAAATAGTTGATTCCAAATATAAAATATGGATTAATATTTACTCGATTCAATATAATGAAGTCAGTGATTTCTCGACGAGAAAACACTTGACACGTATCTTAATCGTAGTGTACACTTGTCCGACATTATAATTTAATTAAAAACATTTAACTAACAATTAATCGAGGAGTGATTATGTCAGAAGTTGTAAAACAAACAGGAGTTTCAAAGGAATCTGGATATCTATACTATCTTGGGAAAGATGGCAATGTTTGGCGTTCAAAAATGTCCAGGGGCAGAAAGGGTGGCGGTAATGCTGAAAAAGTAGCAGATGCTGGTGTCTCTCGTGAATCTGGATATCTTTATTTTATTGATAAAGGTGGTAATGTAGCTAGGTCAGCAATGGCACGAGGAAGAAAGTAGTACCCCTAAAGTGAATTAAAAAGGTCTTCATTTTGAAGGCCTTTTTTTTTATATACAATTTTACTTTTACAATGATAAAACCGGATAATAATCTGGAGCTATACGTTTATTGTTTTGTATTGATATTTTTTTCAGAAATTCTCTACTCTGAGCTGGTTCAGTCCATCCAAATTATCGGGAACCAATATACCAAAGATCATATCATTTTAAGGGAAATTCAGCACCCTGTTCCAGGAGATTTTAATCAATCTGTTGCTCAAGAGGATAGAGATAGAATCTATAATCTGGGTTTGTTTTCTACTGTTGATATATTTGAAAAAGATTCGCTCTATACTATAACGGTTGTAGAAACATTCAGGTTCCTTCCATTTCCCTTGATAGAATATGATGAGGGAAAAGGACTATCATATGGAGGAGGTGTTGCCTACAAGAATTTCCGAGGATTAAATGAAAAATTAATTTTTGGGATGATATTTGGGCAGGAGAGAACTTGGTTTCTGGATTTTAGAGATCCCTGGATAGCCGGAGATCATATTTCCATTAATTTAGGGATATATGATTTTTTTTCTGATGGCAATGTTTATGCCTATGAATATCAGGAAAAGGGTGGTTATGCGGGGATAGGATTTTATCGGGGAGACAGCAACAAATATGATTTGAAAATGGGGGTCGAAACTATTTCTCTAGATACAGCTGGAGTCATACCTGATGATCGGTGGGCTTTAGGGATATTTAATTTTGATTATCATTATCTGTATGGTATTTTTAATTATCAGTACGATACACGTGATGTTTTTGTTGACCCTACAAAGGGGCAACATTTAAAACTGCATTTCAAACCTCGCATTGGTTTAGAAAATACTCATAATTTTTCCCAATTTAATTGTGAACACACGTATTATTATCAAATATCTCAAGATTTCAGAAACCCTGTACTATCGGTAAAATCATCTCTGTTCATACAAAAAAAATCAGAACATATTCCTCAATTTTCATATGTGTATATTGGAGGGGAAGACTATGTGCGGGGCTATTCCCCGATTCCCTGGCAGAATCCTGAGCCGACTCAAGAAAAAATAGAGGGTGTGCATGCGTTCTATGAAAGTATTCAGCTTCAACATACATTATTTTCTAGAAAGGATTATGGGGGGATAGAACTGGGAACCGATGTTGTTTATTTTTTAGATGTGGGGGTCAGCTCCAAAAACTTGAACTCAAACGATTTTAAAAATAGTATTGTGGGATATGGTTTCGGGTTAAGGTTTTTTGCTTCGGGTGTAGGAGTGATTGGGATTGATATTGGTTTTAATCCTTACGGAACATATTTTATACACCCGACAGTTGGTAACTAAGAAAATTTTCGAAAGATCATCGCTTTTTTGAATTGATTTTCATTTCCGTTTCGTAACCGAGATATATTACTTCTGTGGGTATAAATGACAAACCAGGGGATCAATAAGGAAAAGATTAAGAGTGAGAGCGGTGGAGGTGTGATGGTTGTAATAACTGGAAGGATAAATAGGAATATGGGAAGTGATGAGGATGCTAAGATAGATCCAAGGGAAACATACCCTGTTAAGATTAATGTTATAGCAAAAACAACTAGACAAAGAGGAATAGCAACCGGAAATAGAGCGATCAGCATGCCTCCCAACGTTCCAACACCCTTTCCTCCCTTGAACCTCGCAAAAATTGGATAAGTGTGGCCCAATACCGCAAAAAAACCACATAGAATCTGGAGAATTCCAACATCACCTATGTTGATATAGTTTATGCTGTGCAGAGCATAAACTGCGGTGGGGAGCCAGCCTTTAAATACATCTACAGCAACGACCACGAGAGCAGGTTTCCATCCCAGAACACGGAAAACATTTGTTCCTCCGGCATTTCCACTGCCGTGTTCCCGAATGTCAATCCCTTTTGTTAGTTTTCCAACGATGATGCTGGTTGGAGTAGAGCCGGTCACATAGCTTAGAAATAAAACCAGAATAAAAATGATCCAGGGACTAACCATTGAGTGAGTCAAAAAGAGTTTGGATTGATATTACCATTGCCCCGGGGCCTGTATGAGCACCTAGGCCAGGACCAACTTCGGACACAAAAACATTTTCCTTTCCGATTTTTTGTATAAAATTATCCCGAAACTCAAGTGCTTTTTCTTCGCAATTTGCGTGAGAAATACCAATTCTTAACGGTTGATTCCAGTCAATTGTTTTTTGAACATAGTTATTAAATTTTTCCATAATATTTTTTCGACCAAATGTTTTCCCCACGGGCTTAATCCCTTTTGAGGTGAATGACAAAATAGGATTTATCTTAATCAGGTCAGCTACTTTCTTCACCGATACGGGGAGACGTCCACCTCTTACCGCAAAATCAAGTGTTTCAAGCCCAATATAGAGAGTGGTGTTTTCGATAGCTTCTTTAGAAATTGTATGTATTTCGTCAATTGTTTTTCCTTCTATTATGGCTTCCGCAATTCGGATAGCGATCAATCCCAGTCCTATGGATCCGTTTTGAGAGTCAATCACAGAGATGGGCATGGAACTCAGCTTTTCAGAAGCAAGCCGAGCTGATTGGTATGTTCCGCTTACATTTTCCGGAATGTGTATTGAAATAGCCTGTTTATAATGGCTGGATAATAATTGATATTGACGTAAAAAATCCCCTGGTGTAGGTTGCGAGGTTTGAGGGTGATGAGGGCTCATTTCTAATTTTTCCCAAAATTCACCGGAAGTGATAGTCATTTTGTCTACAAAATGTTCTGGGCCGAAATTTAATCTAACAGGAATCATATGAATGTTATATTTGCGGAGAATATCCTCGGGGAGATCGCAACCTGAATCTACCAGAACAGCGGTTTCCTGATGAGTTCCGTGGGCATCGTGCTGTTGTCTGATCATATCGTCCGCCTTTTCATCAGAGACTGTACCAAAGTTTTGACACATATGAATCACTTTTTTCGGGTGGTCAGTATGAATATGTACTTTTATTCTGGAGCTACTGCCCGCAACTACAATTGAATCACCCAATTCAGTTAATTTTGATTTCAATTTAGATCTGTCCAGCTCATTTCCACTGATGAGACATTCAGTACAAAATCTGTATTTTTCATTAAAAGAAATGGATTCTATCACAGAAGGTGTTTCAGTGATTTCCTCTGTTGTCATTTCTTCAACTATCCCGCTATAAATGAAGTTGTTTATGCCTTCAAGAATATCTACAAATCCCTGGGCACCCGCGTCAACGACCCCGGCTTTTGAAAGAACCTCTAGTTTTTCAGGTGTTTTAGAAAGTGATATCAAGGCTTCATTAAGTCCATGGGTTAATAGTTTTTTAAAATCCGTTATATTGGGACTGACCTTGTGTATGGCATTTATCCAATCACTGATTACGGTCAAAATCGTCCCTTCCTTTGGTTTCATCAGCGCATCATAGGAGTATTGTTTTGCTATCTGCAGAGCGTGGGAGAATTCTGAGGGTGTGAGTTTATTTTTTTTCTTTACACCCTCAGAAAAACCAGTAAAAAATTGTGCTAGAATAGCACCAGAATTTCCTCTGGCATTGTTGATGGTTAATTCTGCGATCCCTTCCGCAGCCTGAGAGATAGAAATGTTATCCTCGATCTTAAAACTATTCTCAATAGCAGACATTGTAAATCCCATGTTGGTTCCTGTATCACTGTCAGGAACTGGAAAGACATTGATTTTATTCAGATAATCCTGTCGCGATAAAAGACGTCTGATTCCGGCAGATAAAGATTGGTAAAACCGTTTGCCATCTATGTATTGTATTCCCAATTTTATTTTCTCAGTTTATATTATGTTTTTTCGATGCCAGCATTCCACCAGAAATAACACTCTTCAATGCCTCCTCAATACTTAATTCTGTTTTTCTTGTATCTTTTTTTGGAATAATAATGAACACTCCGGAGGTAGGGTTAGGTGTAGTAGGAACAAATAGATGATAAAGTTCTATCTGATTTTCATTTTCTGATTCTCCTGTCACAAATGCCAGGGTCCACAACTCTTTTCGAGGATACTCAATATATACCACACTTTGAAAATTATTCTCGGCTGTTCCTGTGATTGCCTGTGTAATTTGTTTTATTGTGTTATAAATAGTGTTAACCAGGGGAATATTTTTAATAAGTGTTTCAAACCAATATAAAACCTGTTTACCTAGTATATTGGTAATAAATAATCCTAAAAAATAGACAAGAAGTAAGGTGAGTAATATTCCCAGCCCTGGGATATATATATTCATTTCCTTGAAAAGGGGGGAGGTTAAGTTATCCAAAAAGGAAAAAATTGCCTTTAGGATATAGAATGTCAGAGCGACCGGTGCAATGGCCAGTAATCCTGTTAAAATGGTTCGTCTAAGATGGGAAATCATTGATTTAATTCAACAGATGATTGTTGTTTTTCGTGTTCCAGAAGAAACGCTTTTCGATCAACCCTTCCCCCATATCCTCCGAGACTCCCATCATGTTTGATCACGCGATGACACGGTATGATTAAGGGAATGGGGTTGTGTGCATTAGCATTTCCGACGGCTCGAGCACCTTTTGGGGTTCCAGTTTTTTGAGCAATTTCCTTGTAGGATAAGGTCTTACCATAAGGGATGGTCAAAACAGCTTTCAATGTTTTAGTATAAAATGTAGGTAAATCCAAATCCAACTCCACATCAAAGACAGTTCGTTTACCATCAAAATATTCCTCTATCTGGTCTGCACATCCTGTAGAGTCGGTAGATTCGTTATAGATTTTTGCATGTGGAAATTTTTGTAATAGAGAACTTTTAAAAGGGCTTTCTTCAGGAAATAAAATGGAGCAAACGCCCGAGAAAGTATGTGCAACTGCCATCGAGCCAAACGGGGTTTTTTTAACTGAATATAGAATTTCGTTTTTTATTCTTGAGGACATACCTAAATGATACATTCCAATTTATATTTTTTATCGATAGGTAGTCATTTTAGATTTTTTTTACCTAAAGCAAAAACACTGCAAACGCAGAAAATTTTATTATTGATTGGATCTCAACTAATGAATTGCAAGTCCAACAATCTTACAACCTGACTTTTCAGTTTTATCCGAATCCCACAAAAAAGTTATCTCACTTGAACCATCTAATTGGGTCAAACTCCCGCAAAATGTAATAGATCCCCCTTTTGAATTGTCTTTTGAATAAGATTCGCAATATCCATTTTCTGTAAGGAAATATTCAAAATGTGTAACCCATGTTAGTTCGCAGTTACCACCGGAATTCAAAGAACCATTTTTTTGGTAACACATCTCCTGAAATGCGTTTTCTGAATATCCTTTCTGTTGAAAATCAGAAAATGTAAGTAAAAGATTTTCAGTCCTCACCGCATCCATCTCACCATATGTAACTACACCACTGTAATCAGAGAGATCCCCTTCTCCTGAACAGTCTGTGTTATCATAAGAAACGATGGATGAATAAGACCAAGTACCTACCAGAGAACTATTGTTTGTGGTCCTGGAGAGTATTTTATCTACCCAATCAGGTGTAGGTTTTGAGAAGTTGTCTTCACATCCGGTTGTAAAAATTAAAGTTAGCAATAATAAAATCGATACTTTTGTTTTCATAGTTACCTCTGCAATTAAATTATTGGGTAGTAAAATAATATTAATTTCTTAATTAAGATTAACCAATTTAATTGAAAAGGTATTTAATATGAAACTTTATATGATTCACGTAGGCTTTTATGATCCTGGACTGATGGATGGACTCTATGAACAGCACGGCAATTATTTTGTTGCTGCTGATACTGCGAAAGATGCGAAGGTCCAAGTCAGTGAAAACCCTACATTTAAACATAAGAAAATGCATATTGATGGAATCAAGGAAGTGAACACTGTTGACGGGTACCAAGTAACTCTAGTAAAAGACCCCGGTAACAACAGTTCCGTCAGCTATAGCTATGATGAAGTGAAAAAATTAAAATAAATAAATAGAATTCATGCACTTTTGAATATAGTGCTATGAAGTCTTTATTTAGTGTGTTTTTTGCTATGGAGGAGAACCACGAAAGGACTGGCGACATAGATACTGGAATATGTTCCAATAATTACACCAATCATCATGGCAAATGCAAAGAGATGAATGACCTCTCCTCCAAATACCCATAGGATAAAAACCACTAAAAAAGTGGTTAAAGAGGTGATGAGCGTTCGACTAATAGATTGATTAATCGATTTGTCTACAGTATCAATATAAGAGGCACGTTTGTTTGACTTAATATTTTCTCTGATCCGATCAAAAATGATAATTGTATCATTTAACGAATATCCAACTATCGTTAAGAAAGCAGCGATAATAGGGAGTGAAATTTCATAATCTAATATAGAAAATATTCCTAATGTGATCAATACATCATGTGATAGAGCAATAATGGCACCAAGAGCGAAAATAAATTCAAAGCGAATGGAGATATACAGTAAAATTAAAATGAGCGCTGATCCAATTGCCATAACAGCTTTACCACTGAGTTCTGCTCCAATTTTCGGTCCTACTTTTTCAATAGTCAGAATAAAGTCTTTAGAGTCTTCTGGTACCAAATCAGGGAAAGAAGTAGATAAGTGGGTAATCACTGATTGTACAAATTGTTCGCCCTCATTTTCTCGTGGAGTGAGGCGGATTGCAACATTAGTTTCTCCCCCAAAATGCTTCATTTCTTCTTTGCTGAGATCAATCACTCTACCATCCAGTGGGACAGCATTAAGAGCAGACCTAATATGTGTAATTTCCATGGGCTGAGTAAATTGAACAGCAATTAGTGTTCCACCCTGGAAATCAATACCTAATTTGGGACCTTGTTTCATTACCAATGATCCGATACCAGCAAGAATTAAAAACAGGGACACCATGAAACTTGCCCGTCTTTGGCTCATAAATTTGATGTGGGTTTCTTTAATAATTCTCATATGCTGAGTGTTTTGAGTTGTTTACCTTTTGTAAAGGAATTAAAAATAGTGCGGGTAACAAAAATTGCTGTGAACATGCTGATAAGGATTCCCCAAAATAAAACTGTAGCAAATCCTTTTATGGGACCGGTGCCAAATTGAAATAAGACTAGTGCTGCAATTACAGTTGTAATATTTGCATCAACAATAGCGGTAATGGCCCGGCTGTAACCAGCGTCGATAGCAGCGCGAGGAGTTTTCCCTTTTCTTAATTCCTCTCGAATCCGTTCAAAAATGATGACATTCGCATCAATAGACATTCCCACCGTCAGAATCAGTGCAGCAATTCCGGGAAGGGTTAGTGTTGCTTTCAGTGAAGCCAAAACAGCCAAAACGAGTAAAAGATTCCAAATTAATGCTAAATCAGCTATGGAACCGGCAGCCCGATAATAAATAAGCATGAAAAGTAGTACAAGAGATAATCCTACAATGACTGAGAAAGTACCCTGTCTAACGGAATCAGAACCTAAGGACGGTCCGACGATTCTTTCTTCGATAATATTTACAGGAACAGGAAGTGCTCCTGCTCGCAGGACGATCGCAATATCTTTAGCCTCATTTATATCAGCGAATCCTTCGATCTGAGTACCCCCATTGATAATTTTTTCGCGAATGAATGGAGCCATGTGTACTTTTTGATCAAGAACAATGGCAATCCTTTTTCCAACATTTGCTCCTGTTATACGGCTCCACTGTTTTGCTCCATCATTGTTCATATCCAAGAGAACTATAGGTTGCCCCGCTGTCGAGCCTGCCTGACTTCCAATTTGTTCTCTTGCTTCTTCTATGACTCCACCTGTTAAATCTGGTGCGTCCTCCAAATGATAAAGGGGGATAATTTTTTCTTCCACACCATCAGGGCCAATAATTGTTTGTGCATCATTACCAAAAAATAATTGCCCATTTCCTGATTCTAATTGTGCTCTTACATCCTCCAATGATAAAATTTTCTTAACAGCATAAACATTTTTCTCTGGAACACCCATATCTCCACCCAGATTTCTTAGAAGAGAAGAAAAGGGGCGGTCTTCAAATAATCGTTGATCTACGACAGCTGAAGATGTATCGTCCTCTGAACCTTCATCTCCAAATAGCTCACTTACCGGGATGGTTTTGTCTTCACTTAGAATGGATTCTGTATTAACGGACGATGTATCGTCACCCATATCTTCTTCTCCGCTAACAAGTTCTTGCAGTTCTTCTTTTCCCTTTAACAACTTATCGATTTTCAGATTGAGAGAGTTTGTAAGTTCTCCATCTTTTACCAGATAGAATTCAAGAAGGGCTGTGCTTTGGAGCAAAGCTCTGGCTCTCTCTGGATCTTGAATCCCAGCTAGCTCAACAATGATTCGACTGCTACCCTGTTTTTGGATAGTTGGTTCTGAAACACCAAATTGATCTACACGGTTTCTCAGGATTTCTAATACACGATTAATAGCATCATCTGACTCATCTTTTAACCGATCAAC
>DASCRE010000226.1:0-2425 GCA_034408645.1 Fidelibacterota bacterium
CGATAATATATTGTTAAAAAAAACTGGTGAAACTGCCTACATATATAGGTTTGATTATGATGATAGTCTAAAAGCTATGAATTCAGAAGAACTATTGGATTCTTTAGAATCTTTTGCATATTACTTTTGGAAGGGAGAAGGGTCGGCAGATATAAGTGAAAAAGGATTTAAGAATTATATATACCCTTCTTTCTATGATGAATTTATAACTAAATACAAAAATTTGTTTGAGAAATTTCAGTCAACCCATGTTGATTTAGATGAAAATACAGCGTATAATAATTTTATCAATAATTTGGAATTATTTAACAATGAAAAAGAAAATTTATTGCAAAATGTTAAATATTTTTTATCATGGTCTACACGATACTATTACACTATTTATGTTGATAAAACTATTTCTACATCCATATTCAGCCCACTAAAAAACATAATTTACGATTTATATCCACATACTAAAGATTGTATTGAATGCATCGGTATTATATCTACAAATCTTGATTCAATGCTTCTAGCAGATGGAATTAAACAAAAAACTGTATTATTAAACAGAGAGGACATATATGATGACAGCTGGGCAGTCATCATTGGGATTGATAAATATGAGAATCTATCTAATCTAGATTATGCTGTAGCAGATGCAGAGGCTGTTCAGGATATGTTAGTTAGTAAGTTTGATTATAAAGAAGAAAATATAAAATTATTACTCAATGAAGAAGCTAATAAAACAAATATTGTAAATGTTATATCAGATGTAAGCTTAAATGCTGGTAAAAATGATAGGATATTGATATTCTATTCAGGGCATGGTGAAACCATGCATCTTCCAGATGGAGGGGAAATGGGATATTTACTTCCAATTGATGGAAGTCAAGACAATCTATTTGCATCTGCAATCCCAATGGATGATTTGACAGATTTTTCCAACATGTCTAAAGCAAAGCACATGCTTTTTTTAGTAGATGCATGCTATGGTGGTCTCGCAGCTGTGGGGACTAAAAGTTTAGATGCTAAAAAGACTCCTAATTATATAGAAAAAATTACGAACAGGAAATCCCGTCAAATTATAACAGCAGGTGGAAAAACAGAAAAAGTGATAGAAAAATCTGAATGGGGACATAGTGCTTTTACTAAAAATTTACTATCTGCATTAGGCGAAAGGTATGCTGATTCAAATAGTGATAGTTATATAACAGCAGATGAATTAGGTGATTATCTTAGTGAAAAAGTTACAATTGATTCTGAAAATCAGCAAACACCACAATCACGAAGATTAACATCACATGAAGGTGAGTTTGTCTTTGTGTATTCTGAAAATCCAGCTATTATTCAAGATGAATCTGCTGATGCAAAGCTAGATTTAGAACCATCAGATAAGAAAGAATTAAAATCAAAGGAATCAAGTGATGATGGTTCAGTTTTGGAAAGGGCACGTTTTAGTAATTGGAGAACGAAATATGCTAAAGATATGAAATCACCTGAAATATTTGGGATAAGTATAGCATTTTGTGAACAAAATAATAAATTATCTACGCACATGGGTATTATAGCAAGTCTTAATAAAAAATGGATAACTAGTTTTGTCTATGGCTTTGGTAAAAAAGATTTGTTAAATGAGAATATCACACCTACAGAGTCTCTTCCTGTTTCCTACTATGAAATTTCAATAGGTCTTCATAAAAATAGTTTTTATGTTGCAGACAATTTATGGTTAGAGTTTGGTGGGTTAATGGCTTATTCAACTTTTTCGTGGCAGAATGTAGAAAATAATACATCAGATAAAATGAGCAAAATAACTCCAAAATTGATGAGTGTTATTAGATTTAGACCATTGCCTTCTGTACTTCCATTTTTAATTTCCAGTATGGAGTTGGTTGGAGAATTTTCTCCTCATTTATATAATGAAACAGATGGAGAAATAAAATTAGATGATTGGCAAATTCAATTTATACCAGGAATGTCAATCTCTTTAGTTATACCAAAGTTTATATTCTTCCCAGAGTAACGTTCCCTAAACCCACCTCTCCAATTCTTCCTTCCTAACCCAGTTTGCATATATCTCAGTAATTAATAATCCAACGCTGATTCTAATAATAGTTTTTAAATTATAGTATGTACAAGCTTCTTCCAATATTACTCTTTGCGTATGGTTTAGCTGTTACGACAGCGGATATTTATGATAACAGCTATGCTCTTATCATTGGTATTGATAAATATGAGAATGTTTCTAATCTTGATTATGCTGTAGATGATGCGAAAAGTGTAAAAAAACTTCTTGTCGAACAGTTCAATTTTCCTTCTGATAATATTACTCTACTATTAAATCAAAAAGCCAGTTATACAAAAATAAAAAAAGCTCTTTCTCATGTTACAAGACAAGCTGGGAAAAAAGATAGAATATTGATTTTCTTTGCGGGTCATGGAG
>DASCRE010000227.1:0-2008 GCA_034408645.1 Fidelibacterota bacterium
GAAAGGCTTGAGGAATCTGGATGCCAGATTATCAGAATTACTGTTCCCGATAAAAAAGCTGCCAAAGTTCTTTCTGAAATAAAGAAACGTATGTCGGTTCCATTAGTGGCAGACATACATTTTAATTATCGGATGGCACTGGCTGCTGTGGATGCAGGGGCCGATAAAATACGGATCAACCCCGGTAATATCGGTGGAGAGGAACGGGTAAAAGAAGTACTTACAAAGGTCAAAGGTGCCAATCTTCCCATCCGGATCGGAGTGAATGCTGGCAGCCTAGAAGAGAATATCATCGAAAAATATGGGTACCCCACTCCGGAGGCTATGGTCGAGAGTGCAGCCAGACATATCAGGATTTGCAGTGAACATAATTTTGATGATATTATTGTATCCTTAAAAGCTTCCAATGTAAATCTCATGGTTGCCTCCTATAGACTGTTTGTTGAACAGTTTGACTATCCTCTCCACCTTGGAGTAACTGAGGCAGGGCCAACTCGCTCAGGATCCATTAAGTCTGCTCTCGGGATAGGTGCCCTATTGTTGGAAGGTATCGGCGATACAATTCGTGTTAGTCTAACCGATGATCCTGTGGAGGAGGTACATGTGGGATATGAGATCTTGAAATCTTTGGGACTTGCATCACGTGGTGCTACAATTATTGCCTGTCCCACATGCGGAAGACTTGAGGTAGATCTGGTTAAAATTGCTAAAGACATGGAAGAAGAGTTAAAAAATGTGGAGACCCCCATATCTATCGCTCTCATGGGCTGCGCGGTAAATGGTCCTGGGGAAGCAAAACAAACAGACCTGGGAATTGCATTCGGAAATAACGCAGGGCATCTCTATTACAAGGGTGAAAATTTAGGGAAAGTGAAAGAATCAGATGCCATGGATTCATTGAAAGAATTGATCAGGCGATACAAAGAGGAACAAATATAATGTTTGAACAGTTCAAAAAAGTATGAGTATCATTTAGAGGATAAACATGTCATTTTATAAACCAAATTTTATTAAAGAATGGGGTGATATTCGTCGCGAGGGGGGGTACAAACTATTAATAAGAAAAAAAGGCTGGACTGTTGTGCTGGCATTTTTTGTGTTTTATTTAATTCGTGATTCAATTCTATATTTGATCATCCCCTATCTTATGGTGACAAATACTATTTCTTGTCCCTGAACTTGGGGCGCGTTTTAAGCAGCGCTGATACCTATGGTCAAATTATAATGGTCCGCGGGCTATTGCTGATTGGGGGGAGAGTAACTTGATTATCTCCCGCCATTTGAGTGAAGCTACCTAATATATCAGTGTGGATAGATAGTTGTGGTTTAATTAATTTAGATTCATGGTAAAATCATTTATGTCGATATTCCTAAAGATATTTAACTTTTGTTCTTGATAACTTTATCATATGCATGCATTTGTCTATTAATAAATTTCCATAATGAAAGAAAGATATTTCACTGAAAGTTTTCTTATTTTTTTGGAAACTTATATGCCCTGTTAATAACCGGATGATACTGAGAATCAAACCATTTTCTCTAGAGGTCAAATCTCTGTATGAAAACCATGGTGCTTTTCACGATGGTGATGCGGGTTTGGACCTGTTTGTTGTTCATGAGCAGGTTATTGACCCCGGTAAAACTGCAAAGATACATCTTCAGATCGCCTGTGAGAGCAAAGAAAATTTACCGTATCTGCTTATGCCGCGCTCAAGTATTTCGAAGACACCGCTGCGCCTCTCAAATTCCATTGGATTGATTGATCCCGGTTACCGGGAGAGATCATTGCTGTTGTGGATAATATAAAATCGAAACCTTCTACGGTTAAACCTAAACAGCGTCTCTTTCAATTGGTTGCAATGAATGGTTCACCCATACATTTTTCATTAGTGGATCAGTTATCTGATACCAGCCGGGGGACGGGGGGCTTTGGAAGTACGGGAGATTAATCTCTCTAAATTATAAAACATTACCTCTATTCTAGCACACTCGCAATGAAAGTGCTAAT
>DASCRE010000228.1:0-2357 GCA_034408645.1 Fidelibacterota bacterium
CACTATATGATATATAATTGAAAATAACATCAACAACCATTCTTATTGCTTTTGTTTATCTCTCCTTTTTCGGATGTGAAGAGGATGAAACATTGTCCGATCAAGTTGCCCCAGAGCTATCCTTGGTTGGTTTTACAGACAGCACCATTCTACCAGTTGAGGGCATTGTCACAATCACCGTGGAAGCAAATGACAATGCTGGAGTCAGTAAAATAGAATTTATTATCGATGATACTCTAGTGTTTACAGACAACAGTGTGCCCTATGAATACGAGTGGGATACCAGCGAATATACTAACTGTGAAATATACACTATCAAAGTAGTCGCTTATGATAACAGCTTTAATTCTAAAGAGGTTGAATATAGCGTTTTTGTTGAAAATCAAAATCTCTCAGAAATTAACGTGGAAACTTGGCACACTGACCTAGGATTAGATCATAGACTAGAACAACTAAATGATAGATATTTTGGGACACAATGTTCCCCTCCCACAGCATTAGACGTCAATATTATTACTAGTGAAAATTATCAGGAGATCGATGGCTTTGGAGCTGCACTCACAAACTCCTCTGCCTGGCTCATTGATAATTCTACCAGAAGAGAGGAAATTATAGAAGATTTATTTTCACCTGATAGTGGAATCGGTATTAGCTACATCAGACTGGCAATGGGTTCATCAGATTTTGTTCAGGGTGACCACTACTCATATGCAGAGACCCCGAATGATACAACACTTTCAGATTTTTCAATCGAAAGAGACAGAGAGCACATCATTCCCGTTCTTCAAGATATTCTCGCCATAAATCCTGAAATAAAGATTATGGGTTCTCCCTGGAGTCCCCCTGGCTGGATGAAAACAAGCGGCCAGTTTGTTTGTGGAAATAATTGGAATAGTCGACTAAGAACAGAAATGCATTCTGTCTATGCTGATTATTTTGTGAAATTTATAGAAGAATATGCTAATGAAGGGATTCAGATTCATGCAATCACAATTCAGAATGAACCTTTATACTGCCCTGTGGATTACCCAGGTCTATATATGCCAGGAGATCAACAAAGAGATTTTATTAAAATACTAGGGCCGATATTTGCTGAAAATGGAATTGATACAGAAATTGTTATTTTTGATCATAACTATGATGGACCAGGAGATACAGGCGCGTTTGATTTTATCAGCACCGTCTACAATGATCCCCTAGCAGTGTCATATATTTCTGGGAGCGCTTTTCACGGATATACTCATGGTGCTACCGCAAGTTTTCAGAGTGAGATCCACAACCTGAACCCCGCCAAAGCAATCTATTTTACTGAGAGAACAAACTTCACAGGCTGGGACGATTGGGAAGAGGCATTCTCCTTTTTTGCAAAAACTTACTTTTTTGATGTTCTAAAAAACTGGTCAAAAAATGTTCTCCTTTGGAACCTAGCCCTCGATACAGAGAGTGGACCCTATAACGGAGGATGTCCGAACTGTACAGGTGTGGTCACTGTTGAGGATGATTACTATGAAAAGGAGATAGACTACTATATTATTGGGCATTTCTGCAAGTTTATTCAGCAGGGCGCAAACCGTATATACTCAAATACTTTTGATGGAGAGCTTGAAACGGTTGCCTTTCAAAATCCAGATGGTTCTCTTGTGGTGGTTACACTAAATCCCGGTTGGAACACTGTTAGTTACAAAATAAACTGGAATGATATATATTTCAATCATTCGCTATCCCCACAGTCCATGGCAACATTTGTCTGGGAGCCATAGCGAATATTAAGAATTATTCACTTATACTCTTATAAACACGAACGAAATCCACTTTCATCTCCTGGGGAAAACTTGAATTATCAATCTCACATATCCCTCCCCATGAACCACCTATTGCAAGGTTTAAAATAACATGAAAATCTTGGTCAAAAGGCCACATTCCTGATCCCGTACCAGTATTTGTAAACGTCCAGTAATGGTTATTATTAATAAAAAAATCTATTTTGGATGCAGTCCATTCAACACTGTAAATATTAAAATTGCCTGATACCCCCTCTAGATAATGGTCTTGTCCGTTTCCTCCAGCAGACTGGTTGGGGCAGCCATCATTCCAGTTGCAGTCTTCTGTGTGAATAGAGCCCTTTACCAAGTTTAGATTACAGCCCACATGTTCCATAATATCGATCTCTCCGCTTGCAGGCCATCCACCATACACCCAGTCTGTCGGTAGCATCCAAATCGCTGGCCAGGTCCCAGCTCCAGAGGGTAGTTTTGCCTTGATATCTATTTTGCCATATAAAAAGTCTCCCTTACCGGCTGAATTCATCCGTGCAGATGTGTAGTTTGCCCCGCCATAGTTTTCGTGGTGAGCTCTTA
>DASCRE010000229.1:0-4267 GCA_034408645.1 Fidelibacterota bacterium
CTGGATTCAAATAAATGCATTTCTTATCTCACCATTGAACATCGAGGTGACCTGCCAACTAAATTGGAAGATAAATTATCAGGTTGGATATACGGATGTGATATCTGCCAGGAGGTCTGCCCATGGAATATTAAATTTCCCCAGAATAGTAATGAAGATTGTTGGCAACCTAGATCCAATCTCAATAATCGTGTTATTAATGAATGGAAGGGATTAACTGAAGATGAATATAGGAAATTATTTAAAGGAAGTGCAGTAAAACGTGCTAAGTATAAAGGACTAATGAGAAATATTAATCACTACAAGCTTCAATCGAAAAATTGATCGGCAAACATTGATCTTCAGGGTCAATATCCTCTGCCTTTCCAGTACAAGGATATACCGAAACATTTTCTCTCCAACCACATACAGATTTTGTACTTTCTAGATCTTCACAACTTAATTCATCATTATGTGTAGTACAATCTATAATCCTAAAATAATGTTTTGCCGATGTCATAGAACCAAAGGCGCCTAAAACTGGATTACCACCCTCATCTCTCAAATTTGTCCTTTCAACATCATCTAAATATAACTGATCATTAAAATAATAGCTGCTATAACTATCTGAAAATGTAAAGACCTCATAATAATAAGTATCTACAAGTGGAAAACCATCAGCTGAATCTATAAAATATTCTTCCTCCTTCCAGAAACAATCCTCATAATCATTACATTCATCTTCATCATACTGATAGCAATCTTCATATCCATCAATATAGCTATCACATTGACCCTCATCCCATTGACCATTTTCATTCACATCTGCATATATTTCTTCATCATCCCAT
Source organism: Fidelibacterota bacterium (assembly GCA_034408645.1). Taxonomy (GTDB): domain Bacteria; phylum Fidelibacterota; class Marinisomatia; order Marinisomatales; family AB-629-J13; genus AB-629-J13. Next base: position 831 of record DASCRE010000229.1, read on the forward strand.
TTCTTATTTCCACCATCTCCATATTCAAAGTTCCTATCACAATAACCACCATCAGAGTCTTCCTCATACATTTCATTTGAGAGACAATCAAGCGCATCGTTAGTCCTCGTTTCTGCTGAATCCCAATATCCATTGCCCTCACCATCATAAAATTCTGTCACAATATCTTCTCCGCTAACAACAATATCTAACCATTGAAAACCAGGTTCAGACCAACCAAAGCCAGCATGACCATGATAATATTTATAATTATTTTGATCTTTATCAAACAAATATTGAACTACTTGATATATAACTGTTGGATATAAATTAGCCCAGAATATTTTTTGATCTTGGGCATACCTCCCAAAATATGATGAATCAGAAGTTGATTGAATTGAACTTGTTTCATTCAGACAATCATGAGTTTCACAATTTATTATTTCTGCATAATCTTCTTCGGCAATAAAAACAACAGGGTTAGATAGTGTAATAGGTTCTTTAGATTTAATTCTCCCAAACCCTGATGCATTACAATCAGCTTCAAAACTATATTCTGCTGAATAATCTGCCCAAAAATTATTACTACAATCTGAAGCGGGGATATATGCACCATAATTTATTGTTTCAATGTTGTCAAAAATTGGGGATGATCTCTTGTCACCAGTATAGCTATTATTATAGAAGTACCCAGCATCTTCTTTAAAAATTAATTTACATGAATCTATATCTGAATTAACTGATTTAAAAATTAAAACATCACATGATGAATTATGTATATTGGGCAGCAATTCAATATAATTATCTACATTAGGTTCATTACAATCGGGAACTCCATTATTTTCACCTATGCTATCTTCAGCACGACAATTTTCTTGGCATTGAGCATTTGTAGAACTACAATCATCACAATCGCCATCATCATCAGAGGGATCTCCTTCCAAACCATCAATACCCAGATCATGTATAAAAGGATTCCAATCTCCACAATCTGCAATTTGATCTTCTTCTTGTCCATGCCAAAAAGCTCCTTCAATTGTATTACATGAATCTAGCGATATTTCACCATAATCATTATCTCTACAATCATATAGTTCCGTATCATTAATTAAATATGATTTATCGATTCTAACTATCGCTGTTGAATCATGTGGTAATATTAATGCTTCGATTCTAAGTTCTGGGATGTAATTTGAAAAATTGAATACAAATTCAGAAATATCTAATTCCTTTCTACATCCAATTATAACCATAAATAATAATAAATATTTTTTCTTCACTAAATTTTAAATTCCCATCCAAACGTAATAATTATAGGGAACATACTATAGGCTTCAACTCTTGATGGTGACGAGTTATGATCCCATAAGTATAGAAGCACATTATAATGATTAGTTATATTAATAATTTGAAACTTTAGTTCACTATCAAGTCCAAAAACTTTAGATTTTCTACCCAAGCTAATATCTGTTCTATAATAATTTGGGTAACGTGCCCCGTTTCTTATACCATAAATATTCCCAAAATTACTATATGGATTTTCTAAACTCCCATATGCTTGAACGCCTGCTTGATGAACCTTCCCTATCACAGGGGTATATGTTTGCCCAGAACCAATAGTTGAACTTAGCCCTAAAGAATACTTTTCATTAATCTGATAACTAACTAGTGAGTTAAAAGAATGGGGCTTATCATATTTAGCAGGATAAATTTCTTTATTATTATCAAGGATAAAATCTGAATTGAGATCTACTGTCCTTCTAATATTTGAATATGCATAACTTAGCCATCCATTAAATTTATTTTTATTAAACCTATATAAAAACTCAACCCCATATGCTTTTGCTGTTCCCGATAATGCAAATGTCTCTTCAATATTTGAATAATCTGGTGCAGGATTTAAATCATAAATGCTTGAATATGATTTATAATAAGCTTCTAAAGAAATTGTATTCCCATTACTTATCCAATATTCTGTACCTAGAATTAGATGATCTGCTTCCTGGGGCTTTTCCCCATCTGGTATTGGCTGCCAAAAATCAACAATTCGAAGTAATTCTTCTTCTTGATTAATAGTATATAAAAATTGAGAATATCGTCCCATACTAACTTTAATTGCCAAATCAGAAATAGGATTATATTTAATACCAAAGGTAGGATTTAATAATAGATTATTATATCGATTATACTTAGATGCCCTTAATCCAGTGTTAATATAAAATATTGGATTTGGATTAAAAGTTATATTAAAAAATGTACTATATATTTTAGGAGTAGAATGTAAATTAGTATACTCTTGGCCTCCAAATACTTCTCTATATTCTAAATTAAGTTGTTTAATTTGCCAACCCGCATCAAATGACATATTATTACTAATGATAAATTTTATATTTTGATTAAAATCAATATCTTCTACGATGTTATCTAATAATAAATCTAAATCCGTTGAACCACTTGACAATGATGTAGTACTAGTATCAGATGAAGATGAATTAGGATTAAAGTCTATACCAAAATCAACAATAAAATTATATTCAGTTTTTGATAACCGAGTTGTTGCAATATAGTTACTATTAGGAATATATCTCCAACTTATATTTTTTGTACTATTACCCCAATCCCAATCAAAATCAATATTTGCGAGTCCTTCAAGTCCTAATACCAAATTATCCTTTCCTGAGAATTGACTATACACAAATTGATTATTTTGATTAATTGAAGTTTTCAATTTTATATGTGTATCCCAAAAATAATAATTGCCCGGTTCTTTTTCATTCTTATAATTATAGTAAAGTGAAACAAGCTTATCAAAATAGGTACGTCTTCCGGATATCATCCATGAGCCGTTATACAGAGCGCCTTCAGCCAGAAACTTGGATGATAACAGGCTGATATTTCCTGAGCCCTTACTAAAATCCCAGTACTTTTTGATGGGATTTTTCTCAGATAGTCTGCCATTTTTTGAGTCCCCTTCCCTTGCTGTAATATTTAATACTGATGATAGTCTACCTCCATAATTTGCAGGGAATCCACCTGCTAAAAATTCAGAATCTGAAATCATATCTGCATTAAATGTTGAGAAAACGCCCCCAATATGATAGGGATTATATATTTCCGTACCATCAAGGAGAATAAGATTCTCGTCAGGGCTACCACCACGGACTATAAGTGCTGCATTAAAGTCATTACTAGAACTAACACTTGGTAACAATTGTAATGTTCTAAATAAGTCAGCCTCAACAAAGGCAGGTGCCCTTCGAATATCTCTGTTACTTATATTGACTCGGCTTATATCAACTTTTTTTTCAAAACGCATTCTCTCAGCTGAAACCGTAATTTCATTCACATCAATAACTTTGGGGCTAAGTTCAACATCCATCCGAATATTCTCATTAGAAATTTTAATTTTTTCACCTAAAGTTGCAAACCCTATCATCATAAACTGAATGGTAAATTCT
>DASCRE010000230.1:0-3200 GCA_034408645.1 Fidelibacterota bacterium
GCTTCCAATGTACTCACCTATGCCTACTTGCATATTGAGCGAGATTATATCAAAGCAGAAGAGGTTATATATCCTTTGGTGGAAAAGTTTCCCGGCCATCCATATTTTGCTTTTCTAAAGGGTGAGTTTCTGGCAAAAACCAACCAGCGGGAAGCATTAGATGAATTACTGCCTGAATTGAGGGAGTTTGCCTCTAAAGGTCCCTTTATTCAGCAGAATGAATGTCAGCTCAAGTTGGCCTATATCCGGGCACTAAAAGCCTTTCATCGTGGTGGATATGCTATCGCAATTGACAAATGTCACTGGATGCTCAATAACTATCATATGGAATTCGACTGGCTCAAAGGATTTTCCCATTTACTACGTGGGCAAAGTTATGATATGCTGGGCAAGCGGGAATTGGCTGTAAAAGATTATAAGGAAGTCCTCAAGATGGATGAGTATTATCCAGAAGTAGAGGAGGCAGAGTTATATTTAGAGATACCTTTTTCGATGACAGTAGGTGGAAGCAATATAAAATAAAAACATTACTCAGAAGATATTAGATATTGTGTAAATTATTCTATGAATAAAATTCTTCCCATATTCATATTTTCATTCTCTTTTGCCATTACAACGGATGAAATCTACGATGAAAGTTGGGCATTACTGATTGGCATTGATAAGTACAAAAACGTCAGAAATTTGAACTATGCCGTCAAGGATGCACAGAGTATGCAATCCATACTTATTGAAACCTTCAAATTTCCTGAAAAAAATATCCGTTTACTCTCAAATGAAAATGCAACCTATGGCAATATACGGAAAGAATTAAGTTCTATAACGAAAGTCGCTGGTGAAAATGACAGGGTTTTAATATTTTTTGCAGGTCATGGAGATACTTTTGATTTACCAGATGGAGGTGAAGAAGGATATTTAATACCTTATGAAGGTGACACAGATGATTTGTATTTAACCGCAGTACCCATGGATGAGTTAAGAAAAATAGCCTTGCATTCAAAAGCAAAGCATATTCTGTACTTAGTTGATGCCTGTTACGGTGGCATTACTGCAGTTGGGTCAAGAGGATTAGATGCTAAAACCACTCCCAACTATATTGAGAAGATTGCTAAAGATAAATCTCGCCAAGTAATTACCGCAGGTGGTCGTGGTGAGCAGGTTATTGAAAAGGCGGAATGGGGCCATAGCGCTTTTACTAAAAACCTAAAAAAGGGGCTACAAGATGGTTATGCCGATGTTAATACCGATGGAGTCATTACTGCAAATGAACTCGGCGTTTATTTACAGGAAAAAGTAACCATTGATTCAGAAAATCAACAAACTCCCCAATTCGGTAAAATGACCACACAGGGAGAAGGTGAATTTATTTTTGTTACTGGTAATGCAGGTGGTGCAAATCAATTAACAAAACCAAATGATTCCACTACGGAAGAAATTGACTATGATAAGTTAGCCGGAAAAATTGCGGAATTAGTTAATAAAGAATCACCTAATGAAATAACAACCCAAATAATTCAAAAAATTCCCCTTAAAAAATGGAGATTCTATTTTACTATTAGTCCTTATGCAATAATGAAATATCCAGATGGATATAGTGATTGGATATCAAATTTTCAAGATGAATTACTTGCAAAATATTTGAATACTCATACAACAATTGGAGTTAATCTGCTAGGAATTTCTAGAAATATAGATTTTCATAATAGTGCAATTGGCTTTACATATTCTGGTGTTTTAGATAGGTTATTGTTTAATCCTGATGAAGACTTTAGCATTTATGAGGTTTCTCTAACAAGCGCCTTTTTGGGCATAAATTATATTGATTATCTTAACATAAATAGAGTTGGATGGTTTTACAAAATAGAAAGTGGTTTATCTATATTACAGTATGAATCAATAGGTGATTATAATTATGATGGCGCAGGTAACTTGACTTACACCTTATTAGACTCAGGTCTGGGCCTTAATATTGGGGGTGGATATTTATTTGATTTTAAAACATTTAAAATACTTTCAGAAGTGATATTTCATTATAATGGTAATGATCTAACTGATGAGGGTATTATGATGTTTGATGACTTTTCATCCTACAATTATACTACATTTACATTCGGGGTATTATTTTAGAGTGCAATTTTACTTTTAAAGAATATTTAAAGAAAGGGTCAATGATATGAACTATAATAAAATAGGATTAGTTATTTTAAGTATATTAATTGTTGGGTGTTCACGTAACTCTCAAATGATAAATACTTCACCAGAAAAAACTCTTCATGATATACACCAATATGATCCCATTCCTGTAAAAGTTATTATAACATCTGATAAGAAAGAATTTATTAACGATGTGACCATTGCATTAAAAAAAAATGAAGTCTTCACCCAAATAGTTGACAATGGTGGAGAATTAGAACTTTGGGTAACATCAACTGATGAGGCTGATGGTCACTTTGCCCAGGAGATGCGTAACGCTGTAATAAGCGGTCTTACTCTTGGAGTAGCTAAATTTTTTCAAACGGATCAATATGATTATTCACTAACTATTAATGCTCAACTTAGAAAAGGAGATTCCGTTATTTCTACTTACGAAATAGTAGGTAGTTTTCATTCCGAGTTACCGGAAGTTACATTTATTACAATAAAGATGGAGAATGTAGAAAATACAATTTTCAATAGCTATAACCATGCTTTAGCATTACTTTCAAATCAAATAAAACAGGATAGGAATAAGATTATAAAATATCTACAAAATTAATAGAGTGATTATGCAAAGTTCCATTTCTCAATATTAAATAATTTATTTCCTAAACCAACAAATTAATAACATGCTTGCCCCCAATCCCGGATACATAGGATCCAGTCCCCAGATATAACCGGGGTATCCATCTGCTAATGGATGCAAAACTCCATGGACATACCAGAAGGCTGAAGCTATAACTGGAAGTATCATTACAAAAACAACGCTCTTCAGTTTAATCCTGTACAATGCGGCGAGAAGTGGTATAAGCAGTGCTGGCACTACAAAAGATCCCGCTAGGTACCAGATATCAACCGCATATTCAAAGTAGAGAGCCAGGGAAATAGAAAATATAGCAGTTATACCCAATCCTACACGGGTAAGTTGAATCATTTTGTCATCAGTTAGTTTTAGTCCCAAGACAGTAGGTAAATCTCTGCCAATGGTTATAGCCGATATAAAG
>DASCRE010000231.1:0-2735 GCA_034408645.1 Fidelibacterota bacterium
ATCTTTTAAACCAACAGGTAACTTTCAAAAAATGGAAATAAATAGAAAAATAGAACAGCTGGAAATTTACAATATGGTTAAATCTAACAAATAAATCCCTTTGCTGTAGTCAATAATATTATACGATTACTCATTGCAATCAGTCGTATCCTGCTCACCAACATACGTTTCAATGCAAAATGGATATCCTGTTGTGACTGGACAGAATTTATTATCAAATAGATATGATTTGCCACTTGACGGAACTTGGACTTCATCTGCTTCCCAGTCAAGGTTTGTTAAGTCACATATAGATGATGAAATTTCTCCACTAAGATTGTTCCCATACAAATGTAATGCTGATAGATTTGTCATTTCATAGATACTTTCAGGCAGTATATCGCTTAAATGATTATTAGATAGATTTAAATAAAATAAGGTGTCTAAGCTATTTATATTTTGAGGTATTGCTCCTGATAGTCCACAATTTCTGGCATCGAAATAGATTAATTTACCGTTTGCCCAAAATTGTTCGCCTAATTCAAGACTGTCAATAGTACCATTACTATTATAATCAAAAAACATATTCAGGCTATCAGATAGGTTTGATAAACTGCTATCAAGAAATGCTTGAAGTACATCCAAGTTGTCTGATTTGAAACATAGGGAGTCTCCTGCACTAATCGTAACTGTATCTGGGCGTTTGGCACATATTTGTGTATAGCCCTCATTACAATAGGAACACCCCGATGTGCCTTGTGTACCAATATTATTTTCAATACATTTTGGGTAACAGGGACAAAACTGATTATTTTTTAAATTAATATCTGCCCAGACAGTTGTATCATCAATACATAAGTTTTCTGGAAGGTAACCAGAGAGATTGTTATCTTGTAAATACACCTCCTCCAATGCAGCAAGATTGCTGATTTCATCAGGAATAGTTCCAGTGAGATCATTATTTTGCAAATCCAAGTATTTTAATGAATCCAAATTAATAATGTTGACCGGAAATTCAGTAGAAAGATGGCAACTAACACTATCCCAATAACAATCCAGCGTTTTTAACCGGCCGGATTGCCATTTCTGAAATCCTAACTCCAAGGGTTGAACACCTTCTAATGTATCAGTATCCATAATCATATTCAGACTGTCTGCATTATTTATAAAGTCCTGCAAAACATCTAGATCGGATTGTAAATAACAATATCCATTTATTTTATTTTCATCATTTGAGCAGCTGCAATCTTGATATCCCATTATTTCAGGATAGTCAATACAAGAGGGTTGTGAATCACAAAATTGATTGCGGGAGATTTTCAAATTTTCAATATTACATAGTCCACTTGGAATTGATCCTGAGAAGCTATTTGAATCAGCCAATAATGTATGAAGAACAGAAAGTTCTCCAATACTGTTTGGTATGCTTCCTGAAAACTCATTATTAGATAAAACCAGATTTGTTAAAGATATTAAATTGCTAATAGTATCAGGTATACTGCCGCTTAAAGCATTATCTGCCAAATTTAACTGTGTGAGATTGGTGAGGTTTCCAATACTTTCCGGTATACCACTGCTGAGATTATTATTTTTTAGACCTAGTTTTGTTAATTCAGTTAGCCCCCCAATATTTTCCGGTATACCACCGCTTAAGCCAATATTATAACAGTTCAGCAATGTTATTCTACCATTATCATTCCATGCCTGTTCCCCAAGTTCCAAGGGCTCAATGACGCCGTTACCATCTGCATCCATACTTAAATCTAAACTGTCAGGAAGTGTTGCTAAACTGTTATTAATAAAATCCTGCAAAACGGACATATCATCATGTATTTCAACCGGTTCAGTGGGTGCACATGACAAAATAAAAATGAATATTATAAAGGAATACTTTTTCATCTGAAGGGCTTAATCTATGATTTCTTTTATATATTCAGCAATGGCCAGGGATGATGTGAGTCCTGGTGATTCAATGCCGATGAGATTAATAAAATTATGACAACCATTTTTCGTTTCATTTTTGATAATAAAATCCTGTGATGGTTCTCCGGGAGCCTGGATTTTGGGTCGAATCCCTGCAAAATCTTCAGATAAAGCATTTTCGGGGAGATCCATATATTTATTGATATGCTTGAGAAATGTTTTTTTATTGGAATTGTCCATATGGTAATCAATTTTATCCACATAGTAGGCATTGGGGCCGAATCCAATACTGCCATCCAAGTGAAGGACAATATGAGTCCCAAGCGAAATTTCTGTTGGCAGAGGATAGATGAGAGAATTCAGTTTATTTCGGTACATACTGGTTGTGTAATATTCACCTTTACAGATATGCAGTTTATAATTAGTAATCCCTACCATTCTAGAAACGCTGTCACACCACAATCCGGCCGAATTGATAACAATTTTTGATTTGGCAGAATAATCCATATCCTTAAAAGAGAGAAAATAATGTTCATCTTCACAGGTGATATTATGAACTTCGGTATTGTAAACAATTGATGATTCATTAGATGTAATTAAATACTCCAGTTTATGCATGAAGCTATGGGAGTCAATGATCCCGGTAGAAGGTACGGCCAATCCCCCCGCAGCTTTAATGATGGGTTCCCTCTGGCTGACCTCTGCGCCACTTATCAGTTCTAATCCTTCCACACCATTTTGCTTGCCGTTCTGCATGAGTGATTCCAGCTTATCAATTTCATCCGGGTTAGATACCACTATGATTTTCCCGCAGTTTTTATAGTTAATACTAT
>DASCRE010000232.1:0-3185 GCA_034408645.1 Fidelibacterota bacterium
GGACGTCCGAAGCATTATCATTTGGTATGGGAACACTGGGATAGGGATACCTGAATCCAGGGATCCAGTAGACTGAGTCACCATACTCATAGGCACCTATGTCGGGGGCTGATCCTATGTATTTTCGATTTTGTCCAGAAAATGACTGTGGGTGATGATAGATTGTGCAATCTTCTGTATCTGCTCTCCTGCGCCACTGATCATTTAAATGATAATGGAAACCTGGCGTTTTCCCATCTGTTTCAAGGAAAACTTTATCATCCTTCTCATCTTTTCCATCATTTATTCCAGGTATTACAACACCACTATCGATAAGATAGGATCCTTTTTTGGGGCGAAAATCATAGCTTTGCTTTCTATAATCCCATGGAACTTTGCCATAAAGCTCTTGGAGACGTGAATCCGACCTTGATTGATTTCTTAACCAGGGGGCTTGCATCTCAAAATGTGGGTTTGCCCATGACATTGATCTTCCAAACCAGATGCCGACAGAATCGAGATGAGGGAAATCAAGGGGATTGAAATCTCCGGAGTGACTTGTAATAGGGTCTTTCCCCTCAGCCCAACAATCATGAGAGTTGCATTCAAGTGAGCCCTCAGCTATGCTATTTTTTAGGTTTGAATGCCTATTGCCTATCTCAGGATCACCACCACTGGCTATTCCACAATATTTATATGAGGGAAGGCTTATATCCTGCTTGTCATTATCATAAGCAGTTACATGATAGACATCATGGAAATCACCTTTTAATCTGAATCCACGATGGTTTCCTACAGAGACGATATTATTTATATCCCCATTGTTTCCTCCGCAAGCACTGTCAAAACGCAGGCCATTTAAACCAGGCATATTAATTATCCAATTATAACGAGAAGTAGACCATCTTACTGAAGACTGATTATGTTGTATTCCACTAGAATCAGCTCCATCATAAAGATTCTCAAATCTAGAATACTCTATCAGAGCTTGCTCGCCAGGAAAACTTCCACAACTAAAAGAATTCTCATGAGTAACGTATTTCCAATGACTAGGACCATCCATCCATCCTGTTGTTGGAGGATTTTTCCCATCACTCCATCCTGGTGCTTTTAGGGCCTTTGATGTGGTTGGAGCATAACAAGAACCCGTGAACCAATCATTGTTTCTAAATAATACATTATCCAGTGTTGGATACATTGAATGGGACGCGCCTAAAGAATGCCCATCATTTATATATTCAAAAATACTATTTCTTATGGTCATATACATGCCAAAAAGTACCATGTTGCCATCAGGGTGTGTGTGACGATTACACACACCCATATCAGTGCTGAATGAAAATTTGCTGTCTTCAATAGTCCAGTAACTGCTATCATAAATCATGAAACATCCTGCAAAAAAATGAAGATTTTTTAACTCAAAATTATATGCAGCCCTAAAATTTAAAACACTTTCCCTTACTCTCACTCTCACATTCGAAGATGATGGGGTATAATTGTCACTGGCATACAAATAGAGGGTATTATTGGATGGGTCAAAAGCCCATTCTTCCGGATGATCTAAATATTCAAGTTTCCTAGGGAAATAATGTTCATAATTTCCAAATCTTGGATCTGCGTCTGCTCCCCATGTTTCGTTATCACTTGCAGGATATAAGTAAGGAGATCTCCCAATTCCTGCCCATACAGTTCCTGGTTCAGGATTGTTTGGATTCCCAGTTGTGGGGTCAGTGGGATTTTTAAAATTCATGGGCATGGCAGGTATCATATATCTCCCATTGACAAATACCTGAGTGATATTATCCACAGGTGTCATGATTTCTCTAGAAATGTTATCAAAATCTATAACTGTTTTATAAATACTAATGCTTGTTCCATTGTCCAAAGTATGTGAATATGGACCCACCCAATTAGAATTATTGTCATTAAGAGCTACAGTGCCATCGATAATCACCTCTTCGCCCGGATATCCTTCAAAAATAATTTTTTCCTCTTCTTTAAGAAAAGCAGCATCAACTGATCCACCCTTGGTATGATCAACGTTAAAATTTCTTTTATTGAGAAGATCGGTGTATCTTCCTTGCCGGATATATACGTGATCTCCTGATTTAGCTTCGTCAAGAGCACTTCGGATGGTAGGAAATGGACATGTCGTGCTTCCATCGGGTCCATTGGTGCAAGATGAATTGTCAAAAAACCTTCGTAAAATCTCAGCATTAACAATTTGTGCATGATTTCCATTTGAGCTTTTATCAATTATCTCCCAATTATTATTGACATCCATTGGATAATAAGCGACAAGTCCTGATTCATTACCTGTCAAACTCTTATCCATGTTAGTTTTGATTTGCTCCCCAGTCCTCACTACATTCCATACACGGACTTCATCGATCTTACCAACAAAAAGATGATCACCAATCATATCGACTTTTTCTGTTGATAATGGAGTTTTACCTTGATAAAGAGTAGAGTTGTTGATTTCCTCTCCATCTAAATATAATCTATAATTAGTTCCATCAAATGTAGTCGCAAGATGATGCCATTTATCGAAGTTGACAGAATCTGGTTTTCTAACTATTACCTGGGCATTGTCGCCACCCCCCGTTGTAAGTCCAAATCCATATCTAATATCTGCACCAAAATTTAGAAATCTAATAGAAGGTGCTTTAAACATTGCTGAGCCAATAAGTTGTGCTCCTTTAACTGTATTATCTAATTTAAAACGTAATTCCTGGGTAAACTGATTCCCAAGGCTTGGGGCATTATTTGATAAATCGACTGCATCACAAGGGTATTTTCTTCCTGTGACTGGCGCATAAGAATAGCAAGTTCCTTTGAAACGAGAACCGGTGTGTTTACTTTCAAGAAGATCAGACAAAAGATAGTTATCTGTCTGGTATTGAGAGAGTGCTGATTTATCTACATATAACAGTCTGCCCCCACTTTGTTCGGCGTGACGACTTGAAGTTGGAGTTACGATAAGGCTGTCATTCCTGCTGGTGCTTCCGTCCGTTTGACAGGCATTGAGTGTGGGGGTTGTAGTGGTGGTTGAAGTGGTGGTTGTAGAGGTTCCAGAAGAACTTGAACTACTTGATGAATCATCTTTCTTTGCACAAGAGATGATGATGAGACTAAAAAGGGATATGAGAATTATGGATAAAACCTTATTCATCTTTTTCCTTCACCAGTAATGTAAAGAAATAAGT
>DASCRE010000233.1:0-3936 GCA_034408645.1 Fidelibacterota bacterium
ATTGTAACGCTTGAAACTATTTACCAAGAGCAGCCAGGATGGCTACCGAATTATTGGAAAAATATGGGACGGATATCAAATCATTGTTATTAATTCCTTCAGGCGGAGGTGTATATGAGGTGGAAAAAGATGGGGAATTAATATATTCAAAGAAGAAAACAGGAGAATTTCCCGAATTAAAAGATGTGACATCTATTTTAGATAAATCGTAGCACGCACTGTAAAGGGTTTTATTCTCCATTAATTAAAACCTCAAATATTTATTATTTTAGTCTAATATCGTATACTTCAATCAAATTCCTATTAATACAAACATGGTTAGTAAGTGAAGAAATTATTCCGATGTACAGCTCAAATCAATCTTATCTTGTTGCTTGCTGTTTCTACATCTAAGGTTAGTGCTCAATCTGTTTCACCGTTTCGGGATTATAGTGCTTTAACAAAACGAGTATATTATTTTACCAAAGTCGAGTTTATTACTAAAGAGGGAGAATTTAATGAAGAAATTTGTACCTTTTTTATTCCTGAATTAAAAGAAACAAGTCCTCCATTTATTGCAATTTATTATAAAAGAGAAAACTCACAGTGGTTTACAGAATCTCTCTATCGAAAGCGAGTTAGATTCAGTTTTAGAGACGGCTTGCTTAAACTGGATCGAACTAATTTCTGGGACTGGTTTGAGCTGGAAGAAATACGTGTTGTTATTCTTTTTTGATAGAAGATCTTTTATAGTTTTCATAAATTTAGCGTATATTTTTATATTTCAGAATCTACAAATTAATATAGAGAAAATAATATGGCATTTATAACATATGTAAAATCAACATCCGAATCTTGGGAAAAATCATCCGCTGATTTGGTTGTATTTGGAATATTTCAAGACCAATCCATGACAAAAATTGCTGATGAAATCAACGTCCATTTAAATAATGGAGTTACAAGAGGCATCGAATGTGGAGGGATAGAAGGTAAGGTGGGAGAGTGTCATAAATTCTTTGGCAAAAACAAAAGATTTCTACTCCTTGGGTTGGGTGATAAAGAAAAATTTAACACTGAATCCATGCGCAATGCAGGTGGTAGAACTGCCAAGTATGCCTTGAAAGAGAATTGCCAGTCTATTTGTGTAGAATCTTTTCACAGTAAAACAGATGAAACATACACCCGAGCATTAACAGAGGGGCTAATCTTAGGCAGTTATCAGTTTAGAGATTACATTACGCAGAAAGATGCAGATGATAAAACTGTATTAATTGAGCGTGCCGATATTCTAAACGGTAATATATCTGGAATATCCAAGGGCATAGCTGTTTCTCAATCGATTTGCCTTGCAAGGGATTTAGGCAATCATCCTGGTAATGTAACCACACCTTCTTATTTAGCTAAAAGAGCAAAAGATATTTCGAAAAAGAGTCAAATGAAATGCACTGTTTTTGATAGAGAGCAATTTACGAAAATGGGGATGGGTGCCTTAGCAGGAGTTGCTCAGGGGAGTGATGAACCCCCTAAGTTTATACTTTTAGAATATTTTGGTGGTAGGGAACATGAAAAACCTGTATGCCTTGTGGGTAAAGGTCTTACATTTGATAGTGGTGGGATATCCATTAAACCATCAAATAAAATGGATCAAATGAAATTTGATATGTGCGGCTCTGCTGTCGTACTGGGGGTGATGAATGCTATCTCTGAATTAAAGCCAAGTTTGAACGTTGTGTGTGCCATCTCATCCACAGAAAATCTTTCGGGAAGTAAGGCCTATAAACCGGGAGATATACTTACAGCTTACAATGGAAAAACAATTGAGGTGTTAAACACAGATGCAGAGGGCCGTCTTATTTTGGCGGATGCCCTATCATATGTAAGCAAAAACTATGACCCTGAATATATTTTAGATTTTGCTACTCTCACGGGTGCAGTGGTAATCGCTCTTGGGCATATAGCCACAGGTATAATGGGAACCGATAAAACTTTAATTCAAAGGATCAAAAATTCTTCTAAAATTACAGGGGAAAAGGTTTGGGAATTTCCTTTGTGGGATGAATATTGTAAACAGATAAAGTCCAAAATCGCAGATGTCAAAAACATGGGTGCCCCTAGTCAGGCTGGTTCTATTGCAGGAGGCGCGTTTTTGAAGGAATTTGTAGGTGATAATATTCCCTGGGCACATTTTGATATCGCTGGAACTGCATGGGGTGGGGAAGAACAACCCACTACACAAAAAGACAGTGCCACAGGTGCAATCATCCGCCTTGTTCTGGATCTATTAGGGGTATAACTTTGTCAGTGGAAAATTTAATACCGATAATTTTTGGAATTATAATTGGTGGAATTATCGTGTTTTTCTATATTAGAAACAGAACAGTCCACAATACCAGTTTTGAACATCTTGAAAATTATATTTCAAAGGATCTATATGAAGTAGAAAAATCTCGATTAACGTCCGTTGAAAATGATATGAAGGAAAAAGATAATCTCATAATTGACTTAAAATCAGAAATTGCAAAAAAGGATGAAAATTTATCAAACTTGAATGAACGACTTGATAAAGAGAAAAAACTCCTGAAAGAACAGCATGATCAGTTAAAAACTGAATTTGAAAATTTGGCAAATGAGATCCTGGATAAAAAATCAGAAAAATTTGTAAAACAAAATAAGGAGAATCTTGACAAGATACTGGATCCTCTGGCAGAGAAAATAAAGTCCTTTGAAAAATCTGTACAGGAAAAATATGAAAATGAAATAAAGGGAAGGTCCGGATTAGAAGAGCAGATCAAAAACCTCACACAATTAAATCAACAGCTTAGCTCAGATGCGGTTAATCTTACAAATGCACTTAAAGGTGATAGTAAAACGCAGGGTGATTGGGGAGAATTTAGATTGGAAGTCCTCTTGGAAAAGTCAGGTCTAGAAAAAGGAATTCATTTTGAAATGCAAACGTCATTTGTAGATGAGGACGGAAATCGAAAACAGCCTGATTGCATTGTGAATTTGCCTGAGGACAGGAATCTCATCATTGATTCAAAAGTATCATTAACGGCTTATGAACAATTTGTAAATACAGAAAATGAAGATGAAATTCCTTTGTATTTAAAAAAACATAATGACAGTGTTAAAACTCACATTAAGGAACTGGCAGGAAAGGAATATTCCAAATTATACAATATCAATACTCCAAATTTTGTGTTGATGTTTGTACCTATAGAATCGGCAATGACTCTTGCTTTTCAAAATGAGCGTGACCTTTACAATTTTGCCTATTCAAAAAATATTATTTTAGTAAGTACTTCTACGCTTATGGCAATTATGAGTACAGTATCTTACATGTGGACGCAGGAAAACCAGAAAAAAAATGTCTTGGAAATTGCCCGTCAGTCCGGTGCACTTTATGATAAATTTTGCAATTTTATTGAAGATCTGATGGGAATTGGAAAATCTATAGAACAAGCTGGAAAAAGACACGATGATGCCATGAATAAACTAATTTCTGGAAAACGTGGAAGTTTAGTCAAGCGGGCAGAAACAATTAAAAAGCTTGGCGCAAAAACAACTAAGTCTTTGCCCCAGGAATTAATTGATAAATCTGAAATTGAACTTTTAGAGGAGACCTCTGATATTAATGAGTAAATTTCGTTTAGTATACATTTATTCTACGTTTCTATGTTTATTAATATATATCGGATGTGTTGGTCCTCCCGAGGCTGAATATGGACTTGTCGAGAATTTTCCAGTGATTATCAATACACAGGACCTTTTCACTTATTCTTTGAACGGTGACAAATACTCTTCAGAAGAGATTTATGAACTTAATCTATCTCTCTCTGACAGTCTTCACAAAGTAATTACAAGCCTTATAATCTCAGATTATGCTGGGTCCAACAGGGATACATCAATAATTATGGTTCTAAATGATTCAACTGTTGCAAATATTTTTCATATAAC
>DASCRE010000234.1:0-1756 GCA_034408645.1 Fidelibacterota bacterium
GAAAAGCGTTTCAATGTTTAGCATCCGTGCTCGATATTTATAATAAAACGACTTTTCTTGATACAAACGTGAATCTGGATAATAGTTATATTGAATTAATGATCAATTCTGATTATATGTATATGGATAACCCCCAAACATCTGTTTGTGATCGATCCCAAAAGGAAACCCCTGATCCAAATGCATTTGAAAGTTATTTTGAATGGGCAAATGGGATCCCTTCAAATAGTAATTCAAATCAATTTGTATTTTCTACCCAAATTCCATTTCGTTCTTTAAGCGATTGTGGTGGAACAGGAAGAGCAATGTTTAGGTTTATCCTTCATGATCTAGATACAGATACAGTAATTATAGCAGATGATATGGAGCTAATTATCTATGGTTGCGGGGATGGTGTATGTGAATCAAGTCTGGAAAATACCAGTTCCTGCCCGGGAGATTGTCAATGAAATATTCAATCATCATTTTTCTACTTATCAAATCAGTACTGATTTCACAAGTTCCGATAGATTATAAGTTTTCAAATAATAATACATTAAATAGATATGAAAACATCACCGAAGAGGGACTGAATAGTAATAGTATTGTAGATATTTACCCAATTGATGAATCATATTTACTAATGAGTACGGGGAGTGGTTTAAGCTACGTACATATTAATGATTTGCACCCTGACTCAGTAAGTTTTGGTTCATTTAATAAAGACTCTGT
Source organism: Fidelibacterota bacterium (assembly GCA_034408645.1). GTDB lineage: Bacteria > Fidelibacterota > Marinisomatia > Marinisomatales > AB-629-J13 > AB-629-J13. The sequence continues at coordinate 712 of DASCRE010000234.1, forward strand.
TTCATTTCCAAGAGGAGGAGCACCTGCATTAGCAGTAAGAGAAAATATCATTGTCATATCAGGACTATTAGATACAACTGCAGTAACAGGTGAAGAGTTAATGGGAACTGGAATTTCTTATTCCATAGATGAGGGTGAAAATTGGGATTATCTACATCAACCGATAGATGAAATCCCCGAATCAGGACAACATCATACAATTTCATGGGGTGGACAGGATATATCTGTTTTAGCGGTAACTACTGAAATTAATAATATCAGTTATGATCTGGCAATTGGTGGAAATTACATCTATGCCGCTAACTGGGCGGGTGGATTACGGAGATATGGACCTCTTTATTCAGAACAAAAAAAATGGGAAATTATCCCCTTACCTATGGATTCAGATAGCAGCTTAATTTGTGGAGCTATAGATTTGGAGACTTACGAGCTTAACCCAAATGATCCAGTTAATAGTGGTAATCATAATCATAAGGGATTCAGTGTATATGTGGATGATAATGCTGTCTGGACTGGTACCGCAAATGGAATTAATAAAGGAATAATAGAAGGAGATTGTATTAATTGGGAACATCATTATACATCCACATGGAATAATATTTCTGGTAATTGGGTTATAGGTTTCACCAATCAAAAATTAGGGAATAGTACTGATCGTCTATGGGCCATTACTTGGGCTGGAGAAGGAAATAATGAAAAAAATGCTTTGAGTTATACAGATGATGGTGGGGAGAATTGGCAAATTACATCTCCCGCTGGTGAATCGGAGAAAGTTTATAATCTTTATGCTAATGAAAATAGAATTTGGGCAGCTACTAATACAGGTTTATATGTATCTAAAGATGGTGAGCATTGGGAAAGATATTCTAGACCCATTGATACTCTCACAGGTGAAGAGATCTTATCAGAGACAGTTCTAGCAGTATATAATCAAGATAATTGGCTTTGGGTTGGCACGTTTGATGGCATTAGTATTATTGAAAGTGATACAATTACAACAATTCATAGATTTTGGAAGCCAGCGAATCCATTTTCTGCCTACCCC
>DASCRE010000235.1:0-26517 GCA_034408645.1 Fidelibacterota bacterium
TAGATATAGATTTTTTTGACACTCTTTAATAAGCTTTTTACTCTATCCTCATCTTAAATTGGTGATGAAGAGATTTTATATTTTCTAGAAGGATATAATAATGTACCCGATAAAGCAATGAATAATTAGAATGAATCGATATAATTCAATAACAAAAGAAGCTTGTGTAGAAACGGTTGAAGAAGCAATATTAGCTGAAAAACGAGGTGCTGACAGGGTAGAGCTCTGTGATAGATTAGAATATGATGGTCTTACACCTTCAAAACAAAATATAGAAAAATTAATTATGTCTCTGTCCATACCTATAAAAGTTATGATACGACCCAGAAAAGGAAATTTTATTTATAATGAAAAGGAAATAATGGAGATGGAATCAAAAATCGAAATGTGTAGAAGTATCGGTATAACTGAAGTTGTTTTTGGCTTATTAAAATCAGATAAAAATATAGATTATATATCTACGGAACGGTTGGTTAAAAAAGCTTATCCAATGTCAGTCACATTTCACAAGGCAATTGATATCACTTCCGACATTTTTAATTCAATAGAAAAATTGCTATCAATTACTGGTATTACCAGTATACTTTCCTCCGGTGGAGAAAAAACAGCATATCATGGGAAAGAAAGAATGAAAGAAATAATTAATAGGTTTGGAGATCGTTTTGTTTTCATTGTGGCAGGATCAATAACAGAAAGTAACCTTCCAGAAATTCATAACTTTATTAGAGCAAAAGAATATCATGGAAGAAAGATTGTTGGTAATTTACTTAAAGAATAATGCAAATAATATGTCTTCCATACCTTAGTAATATTCACCTCTTCAAAAAAGTGGAGACTAGTTAATTTGAAGATCAAGCAGGAGAAATGATGAAATATCAAGACAAACCACATAAGAAAACTGAAGACAAGAAATCCTTTATAACAAAATTAAGAGAAAAAGAACAAAGAGAAATCGATAGGTTAGAAAAAACTGACGATAAGAAAAACGAAGACGATTCAGAAAAAGTAGATGATAATAGTCAATGACTGAAAAAGATTAGTGGGGAAGGATTCTGCTACATCGATAATAGCTTAGAAAGCCTCTTTTATAGAGGCTTTTTTGTTTTGTAGATTGAAATATGAAAAAATATAAACTAGTTTTTCTTTTATTCTTCCTTCCCGTATTTATTTTTGGTTCAAAAAATAAAAAATACTATATAACCAATGTTGATATAATAGGCCAGCTTATCGAAGATGGGAGTGTAGATGTAACTGAGAATCGAACATATAAATTCAAAGGATCATTTAAATATGCATTCCAAAAATTAAAAAAATCAGAGGGGATTAGATACGATAATATATCGGTATCTGAAGGTCAGAGTTATTATTATTTATCAAGCCAAAAAGATTTGGGTAGCTATCAAATAATTGAAAGTGATGACCACATAGAAATCAGATGGAATTTCAAGGCCAAAAATGAATCCAGAACATTTACCCTGAAATATATAATTTATGATTTGATTGAAAGATATAATGATGCGGCCACGATCTATCATAAGTTTGTTGGAAATGATTGGAGGAAAAGTCAGGAGAGTGTAACCATAACACTTCTACCACCAGTAAATATATCTCAGTATGACCTGCAGGCGTGGTTGCATGGGCCATTGTGGGCCGAATATAAAATAACCCCAGAGGGCATTGTTAAAGCCTGGTGTGACAATCTCCCCAAAAAAACTTTTTTTGAGATTAGAGCGATATATCCTCAAAATTTATTTTTTAAAGTTCCTATTTCTCCTAATTCAGTTAAAAGTCAAATTATAGTAGAAGAGACAAAAGGAGTAGAGGTTGCAAATCAAAAAAGGCAGAACACGATTATTAAGGAAAGAGAGAAAGTAGAGAGATGGGAAATTGGAAAATGGGTTGTCATTATTTTTTGTATTACTTTCTTATTTGGTTGGTTATATCTCTATGGTCAATTTGGGAAAAGACCCCAGGTGCCTTATAAAATAGGTATTTCATCAGATATCCCGGAGCCCATTGCTCCAGCTCTATTGCAATATTTACTAGCAAATCGTGAAATCTATGGAAACTCTCTGATCGCAACGATATTTGACCTTTCAAGAAAAAATATTATGCACATCAAAAGAGATAAGGTTGAAAAGAAAAGTTTTTTTGGAAAAATAAAAACCAAAGATGAATATATATGGGAAATAGATAGGGATGTCTGGGATTCAAATAGGTCAACCTTACTTAAATATGAAAATCAACTTTTAGAATTTATATTTAATAAACTCGCCAATGGAAATAATACAATTACAATTAAGGAAATCAAGAAAAGTACAAAGGCATTTACAAAATTTTTTAATGAGTGGAAGAAATTAGTTAAATCAACTGCAGAGGATGAGCAGTGGTGGGATAAAAATAGTATCAAGGGGATGAATTACTCGTTTTTCCTAACGGGTTGTATAGGTATATGTAATATACCTTTTATAGTTCTGTTTGGACCATGGGCAATAATTTCTGGAGTTACAACTATATTAATATTGTTGCTATCATTTGCTATAGTTCATCGCACACTTGAGGGTGAAATTCTATATAAAAAATGGATAGGATTAAAAAAATATCTAAAAAAAGGTCATTTTAATAAATTAGATATAGGAGATTCAATTAACAATATAAGTGATTACCTCTTGTACAGTACTGTTTTGGGTATAAAGAGTAAAATGGTTGAACAAATGATTTCTAATATCCCTGAAAAAGAGATTAATCATATTTTCCATTGGTATGGAGATGGATATACTTCTCACGATGGATTCGCTAACTCATTTAATACTATGATTTCAGCAACATCATCTACCATGAGTACAGCCTCAGGTTCAGGGGGAGGTGCGTCTGCTGGCGGTGGTGGAGGCTCTGGTGGCGGCGGCGGCGGAGCTGGATAGCCTATTTTTTCATTAATAAAAAATATTTAACCTCTTTGTAAAAGTATAGACAGGGTGAAGAAATAAAATATTAATAAGTGAATTATAATTTTGATCAAAATAAATGAAAATTAAAATCTATCAATTCACAATATTAGTTAGTCTGTTTGTTACAACCATCGTACGTGGTCAATGGTTTGAGTTGAACCATGGGGGAGTTATCAGAACATACTTGATGTCATATCCTGATAATTCCCTAGGGTCATGTCCACTAATTATCAATATGCATGGCTATACAGGCAGCGCATCGCAACAACAATATTATACTCAAATGGATGAATTTGCTCATCCACAAAATATAGCAGTAGTCTATCCTCAAGGGATGACTAACAATCAGGGGATAACATCTTGGAATGTGGGTGCAAATTGGGATGGGAATTCATTTGATGATGTAGGATTCATTAGCTCGATGATTGACGACATTGCTTCCAATTTTGATATTGATTTGGACCGGCTGTATGCCTGTGGGATGTCTAACGGAGGTTATATGGCATATGAGTTGGCTTGTGATCTATCTGAAAAGATTGCAGCTTTTGGTTCAGTAACCGGTAATTTTATGTTAAACAATAACCAGAGCTGTGATAATGGGAGAGAAATTCCTATTATTCATTTTCATGGAACCGCGGACGGAGTTGTGGGGTATTATCCTCCTTCATTTGATGGCTCACTAACAGTAGGCGAATCAATTGATTTCTGGGGTGATCTAAACAACCTCACAATTGAATATGTTGAAACGCTCAATGAATATGTAGATATATTATTTTATGAAAGTGAAGTTTCGTCAACTAAGTTCGTCCATTTCAAAGTCGAAAATGGTGGGCATATATGGTTTGACTATAGCTGGGGGTTCCACAGCAGTGAAAAATTGATAGACTTCTTTTTAGAATATAAATTAACCGATTTTCTTTCAGAAGAGGTTGTGATTGAATATCCGTCTGGCTGGAACTTGGTCGGACTACCGGCGGAAGTAGAGAACTCTGAGTATACCTTATTGTTTCCTGAAGCGATTCCCGGTACACTATTTTCTTTTAATGAGGGCTATATCTCCCAAACTGAATTATTTAAGGGAATTGGTTATTGGCTTCAATTTTCTGAGTCAGCTCTAGCTCAAATTACCGGATCTCCAATATCATCGATTTCCATTGAAATGAATGAAGGCTGGAATTTGATTACAGGTATCTCTTCAGATATAAACGTTAATAGTATTCAAGACCCTGAGGGGTTAATAGTTAGCGGTACATTTTTTGAGTTTAGTTCGGGTGGGTACTTAAACACAGAAAATTTAGAACCGGGGAGAGGATATTGGGTTAAAACAAACAGCTCTGGTGTTATTACCATAATAGAAAATTAAACTTTTCTATCTCTTTGTCAAAAAGTAGGGGTGGGGTAAATATTTGATTAAATAAAATAATATTTAAGAAAAATCAATTATGAACGATAATATTAATGAGAGTATACTTGTACATTTTCATGAAGTTTTACCGTTTTTATCATGATTAAAAGCATAAAGCGGGTGAGAATATCTTTGCAGGATTAATTAATTCTGTATCAACAAAAAAATCCGTAACCCCATTCCTATGGGGTTTTTTTATTCCCAAAACCCCCTAACTAAGTCCACCACGATTTTCAGTTGAATCCAGCTAGTTTTAGTGCCCAAAAGAAAAAAATTAGAAATACCTATTTATTAATCACAATCTGTATTTTTGAATCGTGATAAATACCATACAGATACAAGTACTACCTGAAGTGGCATCAACCCCAAATTTGCTAAAAACAACTATATCAAAACAGCTGGATATTCCTAATCCTGAGATCAAACATATTGAGATTCTTAAAAGATCTATTGATGCTAGGCAAAAAACAACTAAGATTAATCTTAAAGTTGCTGTTTATATCAAGGAAGAATTTGTACCAAGAGTAGAAGATTTTCCTGAATATCAGGACGTAAATGGGAAAGATGAAGTGATTATTATTGGAGCTGGACCTGCTGGCCTTTTTGCAGCTCTTAAATTGATTGAGAATGGTAAAAAACCCATTGTTATTGAAAGAGGAAAAGATGTGCAGTCCAGAAGAAGAGATTTAGTTAATCTCACAAAAAAACATATTGTTAATGAGGATTCTAACTATTGTTTTGGCGAAGGCGGTGCTGGTACTTTTTCAGATGGAAAGCTATACACACGTTCTAAGAAAAGAGGAGATGTAAATAAGGTATTAGATGTATTAGTTAGGCATGGTGCAACTCCAGAGATTAGGGTGAATGCTCACCCTCATATTGGCACGAACAAACTACCCAAAATCATACAAGCTATTCGCAATACAATTATTCATTATGGAGGGCAAGTACTTTTCGATAGCCGTGTAATAGATATTAGTATTAAAAATAATGCCGTAAAAGGGGTTGAACTACAAAACAGAACAAAAATTAAAGCCAATAAAATCATATTAGCAACTGGGCATTCTGCTCGAGATATTTTTGAACTATTACACCAAAAAGGAATAGCAATAGAAGCAAAAGCTTTTGCCTTTGGCATAAGAGTAGAACATACTCAAGAACTGATTGACCAAATACAATATAAATGCAAGACTAGAGGTGCATTTTTACCGCCTGCTCCTTACTCAATTGTCAAGCAAGTTGGTGGTAGAGGCGTCTATTCATTTTGCATGTGCCCTGGAGGAATAATTGCTCCTTGTGCCACTAGCCCAGGCGAAGTGGTGACTAATGGGTGGTCGCCATCTAAAAGAGATTACTCTACTTCTAATTCAGGGATAGTAGTAGAATTAAAAGTAGAAGATTTTGCAAAATATGAAAAATACGGTCCTTTAGCAGGTGTGCAATTTCAAAAAGAGATAGAACAATCAGCATGGGAATTAGCAGGTGAAACACAAAGAGTACCCGCTCAAAGATTGGTTGACTATGCTAACAATATATTATCAACTGATATTCCTAAAACTTCTTACATACCAGGAACAACATCAGCTATGATCAACACTATATTCCCTGAATTTATTGCAAAAAACTTACAAGAAGGATTACGCCAAATAGGCGAACAAATGAAGGGTTATTTTACCAATGAAGCAGTGGTTCATGCTCCTGAAAGCAGAACATCTTCTCCTGTGCGTATTCCTAGAGATAGTGTGACATTAGAACACTCACAAATAAAAGGTTTATATCCTTGCGGTGAAGGGGCTGGTTATGCAGGTGGAATTATCTCTGCTGCCATTGATGGCGAGAAATGTGCAAAAATGTGTTAAGTCTGGTAAATGTGACTGAGAGAATAACGATAGGGTGTAAGTATAATCGTAGATGCCCAAAATGTAATGAGCCGATGATTCAGAATAAAACAGCAGTTAAACTTTCAAAAGTTGGAATGAAATCGATGAAATATGTAGAGCAGCATTTCAGTGGCTGAATCAAAAATAATAACTCTCTCTGAAGTAGGTGATGTTTTATTAGAACGCAGCTATCGTGCCAAGTATATTATCATTTCTGTTAAGTCACCTTCGAAAATAAGAGTAGCTGTGCCAGTAGGTATAGATTTTGAAAAAGCACATAAATTTGCAGAACAAAAAGAGTATTGGATAGAAAAGCAGCTAGCAAAATTTTCTAATTCAACGGCAATTCCTATTTTAGATACTTTCGCCTGTGAAGATTTAGTTGCTCGCAAAAAGTATCTAACCAAAAGAGTTGATGATTTAGCTAAACAGCATGGTTTTAAGTATAATAAATTAAGATTCAAGGTGATGAAAACCAGATGGGGGAGTTGTACTGCAAAAAATAACATTAGCCTAAATATTTTAATGACTCAGATTTCTAAAAGGTTACAAGATTATATCATTTTACATGAATTAGCCCATACTCGTATTAAACATCATGGCAACAGCTTTTGGGCATTGATGGATAGAATTACGGGTGATGCAAAAGCAATTAATAAAGAACTAAAGGAAAAATACACTTTGTATAAATAAAGCAAAGTTGAGCACCACATTCGTGGGGGTTTTGTCTCCCACCTCTTTGTAAAAAAGTGGGGATGGGGTAAAATAAATTTTTAAAGCAGTTATTTAAAGAGATATTTATAAGATTAAACACCACTTTAGATCAAATCGATCTAAGCAGAATGGCCTTACCAGAGTTTCAGAATACAGAAATGCTTGCTGGGGTTTTTTACTCGGATTGAATCTCGTCTAATTTTTCCTGGAGAATTTGTTCAAACATCATATCCAGGTGCTCTTCTTTGATTTTCCACTGACCGCCAATCTTTAAGGCTGGAATCTTCCTCTGCTGAACCAACCGGTACACGGTTTGCTCTTTTATATGTAAATAGTCTGCTACTTCTTTTATTCCTAAGATTCCATTATTCATTTTCAATCCATAAAATATTGTGTATGTGGTTTTTCAGGTACAACTATCCCAAATGGCTATCTGTCCCTATTATTATTATCGGTTTATTCTCGGTAAATGTTAAGGGTTAAGTCCTGTTTTTACCCTTTTGTTTATATTTTGGAATTAGGGATGAGACGAAAATCCCCTAACTAAGTCCACCACAATTTTCAGTCGAATCTATCTAGTTTTAGTGCCCGTTTAGTGCCCAAAAGTGCCTAAAAATGCTCCAAAATGGCTCATTTTGGTCATTTTTGATATTTTCAGATAAAAAAATAAATCCCTGTAAGTTAATATATACAGGGATTTAGAGCGTGGCTCGGGCCGGAATCGAACCAGCGACACAAGGATTTTCAGTCCTCTGCTCTACCAACTGAGCTACCAAGCCTACCAACTTAATTCATTTTGATTGTATTTAAATTGGTCAAAATCTGACCATGAAATTAAAAGGGTGGTTCGCATTGGTAAAAGACTAATTTCTAGTTTATTTATTAAAGGGGGATTATCTCTAAATTTTAGACCCCCCAGATAATGGGAAATTTAAATTTGAAATTAATCATTGCTACACACAATATCGATAAAGAAAAAGAACTGAGATCTGTTCTAGATGACTGTCCGGTTGAGGTTATATCTTTAGAACAATTTCCTGAGATAGGAGATATTGAGGAAACCGGTTCTACGTTATATGAAAATGCAAAACTCAAAGCAGATACAGTCAACAGGATCACAAATCTACCTTGTCTGGGTGATGACACAGGTCTGGAAGTAGATGCCTTGGGTGGTGCGCCGGGGGTCTACTCTGCACGATATGCAGGGGACAAAGTTAGCTATGAAGATAATCTGATGAAATTACTGAGCGAACTGAGATCCACACCCTCTGAAAAAAGAACAGCCAGGTTCCGTACTATTATTTTTTATACAGACGGAGAGAGGGAACTTTATACCCAGGGAGAGATACAAGGAATTATCACTAAAAGTCCGAGGGGATCGAACGGATTTGGATATGACCCTGTGTTTTACATTCCGGAGCTAAAAAAAACAATGGCAGAGCTGACATCAGCAGAAAAAAACAAATTAAGTCATCGTGGACAGGCAATGGGAAAATTTCGTAAACTTCTGTTGGACATTATTCAATAATTATTTTAAAAAAGGGAGTATTTTATAGACTGATCGATATCGTTTTTATTTTCTTAATACAATCAAAAATAATCAGATAAAAATGGTAACTAATTTAGGGCGGGCACTTTCTGTCCTGATATCGGTCTTTCTTTGTGTTGTCCCGACAGATATTATTGCTGCTCAGGATACAACCATGTTCAGCGGGTATGGGTTCAGGATTTCCATGCCGGGCGTTGTTGATCCGTTTCAGAAGGAAATATTTTTTGGAGTATATCGAGACACTCTCAGGTCTCCAATTGGGCTGATGGAAGTTTCTTTTGGACAGAAAAAGACAGCCATAGCTGTTGACCCGGACTGGACATCCATTACCTTCACCGAAACACTGGATGAACGAATCTATAAAATTCCCTTTACTGCTCCTCTTGAGTGGTATCTCACAAAATTAGTCCGCCTTAATTCTCGTAAAAAATTACATGAAATTGCGCTGAAAGGGACCTCGGACAAAAGCAGGGATTCCCGGAAAGGAACCCGGTCAATAGAGGTCGTAGGAATGGAAATGGGTAAACTGGGGCGGGCCTCGCTGAGAGTAAGAGGGAATGTAAATATATCCGGTAAACTTGTTTTTCAGGACCAGGAGCTTGTCCGTTCCAGCATCAATGAAACGCAAAATACACACATCGAATTTGACCAGCGCCAGAACCTAAATATTGAAGGAAAGGTGGGTGACAGGATCACCGTTCTAATGGACCAGGATTCTGAGCGGGATTTTGACTGGGAAAACAATATACGTATCAGCTATCAGGGAGAGGAAGACGATATCATACAAAAGGTTGAAGCGGGAAATATTTCTCTGTCTCTTCCCGCGACACAATATGTGACCTTTTCAGGCCAGAATAAAGGATTATTTGGGTTGAAGGGGATCTCTAAGATTGGCCCTATAGATATCACGTCCATTGCATCCATAGAACAAACAAAAAAAGAACAGCAAAGATATTCAGGAGGGTCGGAGGCCCAGACAACCAGGATAAAGGACTATGAATATGTAAAGAACCAGTATTTTTTCGTTCATGAATGGTTTCGGAATGGAATTTTATCTGATACATTAACTGCAGATACAACAGGTCTCCCCTATCAGGGAAACACATTTGTGATTCCGAGCTTTTATCCTTTAAGAAATGGCCTTCACCTGATTGGTAATGCAAAGATAGCTAACTTTGAACTGTACAAACTGGATTTGAGCAATAACCCTGCCGCAGATGTGGGTGTTGCGTACATTGACCCTTCAGACTCTCTTTATGAAGAAGATGAGAGTAAGGAAGGAAATTTTCTTAGGATGGAGCGCGATACAGAATACTTTATCAGTGAAGACCTGGGATTTTTCCGGCTTCGCTCTCGGAGCATGGATGAGATCATTGGATGTCATTTTGTGTTGGTAAATCGGGACAACGGAGACACCCTTATAACGGTGGGCTCAGGAATCTCTCCTGGTGATAGCGTTGGAACACTCAAATTGAAAATGATAAAACCTCAGTCACCCCATCCAAATCATCCCACCTGGGACCTCATGTTTAAAAATGTATATTATTTAGGAACTACAAAAATCAACCGTGAGGGGTTTGAAATTAAATTGGTTAACGAACGCCTGACCCCTCCCAGTCATCTCAATCCTTTGGGCTATACCTATTTAAGCCAATTTGGCCTAGATAGCCTCAGTGAAACAGGGACAGCCGTTCCGGATGACATCATTGATATGGATAACCCCAATATTGTGAACATGGTAACAGGAGAGTTGATCTTTCCGGCTTTATCACCATTTGTAGCTGATACAACCACATATACTTCAGGAAGTGATACCCTTGATTTTAATGGTGAAGGGAATGGGAATGTTACTCTCTACTCAGCTCTAGGTGATGGTAAAATGTATACCTCTACGATCAACTCTGAATATACGGGTGACCAGCGGTTTACAATTGAAGCTGAATATTCAAACCCCAGCTCATCCATTAGTCTTGGATTTATGCTGGTAGAGGGAAGTGAAGAAGTTCTATTAAATGGCATCAGACTTACCAGGGGGATTGATTATCAAATCGATTATTTTTCAGGGACAATTGTTTTGGGGGAAGCCGCTACAGACCCCAATGCGAATATAGAGATACTGTATGATAAACACGAATTGGTATCCTTTGACAAAAAAGTGATCTTGGGCAGCAGAGCTCAAATGGATTTAGGGAAAAATTCGTTTATAGGTGCGACCGCGCTGTTTTTTGACCAGTCTGTGATGAACGAAAAAATAGAGGTGGGATACGAGCCAACACGGAACTTTATCTGGGACCTGAACGGCCGATATGAGTTGGAGATGGACGGACTTACACGCGCACTGGATAATCTTCCAATTATAGAAACAGAAAAAATGTCTACCTTTTCCCTGGAAGGTGAAATCGCACAGGTCATCCCAAACCCAAATCCTATAAATAATTCGGAGACCGGCGATCCAAATGGCGTAGCGTATATTGATGATTTTGAGGGGGCAAAACGAACATCATCTCCTCCAATTCAAAGGCGATACTGGAAAGAGGCGTCAGCACCACTTGATTCTAGTGGAATTGCCTTTCCTCAAAACTACAGGCTAAAAACTAACTGGTACAATCCATATGGACAGGTCAGGACCAAGGACATCTGGCCTAACCAGTCCACATCTGTTCGGGCGCAAAATGAGACCACAGATATTATGGTTTTAAAACTGGAGAAAAAACCATTTCAGGATGTTTTTGATCCAGATAGTCTTTGGGGAGGAATTACCACATCTTTTTATTCAGGTGATTACGACCAGACCCAGAGCAAATTTTTTGAGATATGGTTGAACGGAACGAAGGGTGATCTAACAGTTAACTTGGGAAAAATAAGTGAAGATAAAAATGGTGATGGATCATTAAACACGGAAGATATCCCTGAAGCAGGTTTAACTCTTGGGAATGGGTTTCTTGAAGACCATGAGGATGTGGGATTGGATGGGTGCTTCGATGAGCTGGAGGATGGCTTGGGAGGATGTTTTGGTTTTGATAACGATGGAGATGGAATATCCGACGAAGAAATATGGGATTATATTGACAACGATGGAGATGGATCTATAGATGAGGATATTGACAGCTCCATTCCCATCCCGGGATATTCAGAAACAGACCCAAATGGAGATAACTGGAACTATTCTGAGGGGAGTTCAAACTATTCACAGGTTAATGGTACGGAAGGCAATGGGACCGGCACTCAAATCCAGGAAGGGGGAAAATATCCTGACACAGAGGATTTGGATCGCTCTGGATTCATTGATAAAACAAATGATTATTTTTCTAAAACTATTTCCCTTGAGCCAAACCATCCAGATACATCTTATCTTGCTGGTGAAACGGAGAAAAATGGTGTTACCACCGGGTGGCGCTTATATCGGATTCCGCTAAGCCATTTTGGTAAAGTTTCCAATATTGAGTGGAATGAGATTCGCTATCTTAGATTAATTTGGTCAGGAATTCCCAGTGATCTAGAAAAGCTTCTGGTTGCCAGGATAGAGTTGGTGGGAAATGAGTGGCAGGAGTTGGGAGTGTCCCCCATGTCTGAAGATACCTACACTAGAAATGACAGTATTTTTTCCATTGCGGTTATCAATACAGAGGACAATGCTGACTATATACCCCCCAAAGGTGTAAAGGGAGAATACGACCGTATTAATGAAATTCGATCAAAAGAACAGTCATTAGTATTAAAATTTGATTCCCTTCAAGTTGGGAACAAGGCCGCCGCACAAAAAAACCTTATTTCTCTTACAGGCGATCGGGCAAAAAGTTTTCTCATCTATGATAAAATGAAAATGTATGTCTACGGAAAATCAAGTGATTGGATTCAGGCGGACAATTCAGATGTGGATGTATTTTTAAGGTTTGGATTGGGAGATGATTACTATGAGATCACCCAGCCGGTTTTTGAGGGATGGGATGAGCAGTTGAACCGAAATAAAATTGAGCTGGATTTAAACTGGTTAACAAAACTGAAAGTGCAAGACTCTGAGAATGTAAACAAAGTGCGAGATACCGATACCCTCATCGTACGTGATAATATCAGAACATACGTTTTTACTGACGAACTTGGTGACTCTACTGGGAAAAAAATCACCATTAAAGGACAGCCCTCTCTGTCAAGGATTCAGTTTTTCAAAACAGGGATTCTCAATGACCACCCGGGCCAAGCTATCTCGGGAGAGGTATGGATAGATGAATTAAGGTTGAGCGGTGTGAAAAAGGATCGAGGAGTTGCGATGAGAATGCAGTCAAAGTTTTATTTAGCTGACCTGGGAAATACTTCCATCGTTTACAGTCGTAAAGATGCAGATTTCCATGTGCTCCAGCAGCGGTTAGGAAGTAACAAATCCAGTGAAGATATACGGATTAATAATAGTTTTAATCTTCACAAACTCCTTCCAAAATGGATGGGATTGAGTATTCCCCTGAGCTCTTCATTTTCAAGACTAACAACCCGTCCAAAGTTTTATCCTGGAACAGATATTTATGCTGACCAGGGTAACACTCCAGATTCCATTATGACAAAATCACAGAGCTTGAGCTTTAGTTCTTCTATCTCAAAGTCCAGCAAATCGGATAACAAATTAATTCGTTTAACGTTGGATAATATTAAAGGGAACTTCAGTACATCCAGGTCCCTGAAATCCAGTGAAATTATGGAGAAGGAAGAAAATCAGACATACACAGGAAAATTAAGTTATGGATATTCATTCGGAAGGGATAACTATGTAAAACCATTTGGATGGATGAATTCAGTTCCCCTGATAGGGAAAAAAATGAGTGAATTTCAAATGTACTACACACCATCTTCAGTAAATACCAGCATAGACTTCAGTGAAAAACTAACAGAAAAACTTTCACGATCTGGATTGAGGTCCCCGGATATTTATAATCTAGGCCTGAATCGTTCCTTTGGATTAGATTACAAAATGTTTAGCAATTTAACTATAAAATACAATCAAAAGTCAAAATCCAATATGAATGATTTTCGAGGTTATGTGTGGAAAGCGGTTAAGGATATGGACCCTGGTATTGTCACAAATGTAACGGAAAACCTCACAACAAATTTTAATCCTGAACTTTTATCTTTCTTGAAACCAAACATATCTTATTCTGCAGGATACCGTTGGGACAAACCATTGAGCAGCACAATTGATGGTGCTGATATTGGGACCCAGATCCGTTTTTCTACCAATCTTTCGTTGAGTCTCACACAAATCATTGAATCGGTGTATAAACCTCCTTCCAGCAAAAAGTCTGGGTCGTCACAAGGACGGAGCAGAACACGCTCCCGTGTACAACCGGAGGGAGAAAATGATGATAAAGATAATAAAGAAGGTAAAGGAAATTTTATTCTGAATGCAGTGCACGGATTTTTTAACCGAATTGACCCGCTAAATATCACTTATACCGAAACAGTGAATCGAACTGCAAGAGGTGTCCAGGGAGCTGTCCCGGTTGGTTATAGATTTGGTTGGCAATCGGACCATGGACTAAGTCAGGATTCTGCCAGTATAGGTTCCAACATAGGAAATTTTGACCACAAACAGGATATATCTTTGAGGTCAGGGTTCAAATTAACTAAAAAAACAAGTGTCAGTCTTTCTTTTGGCGAAAATGTTTCTCAAACTATCAGCGGGTCAGGGGTAGAACAAAGGTCAATCCAAAGGGATTTTTTGCCCTGGGGAGAAAGGCTGGAACAAGGTCTACCATTTTTCGGATGGAGCATGCGGATGTCTGGACTTGAGAAGTGGCCTATTTTGAATAAATTTGTTCGTTCTGCATCTTTGGACCACTCCTTCAGCGGAAAAGAATCACGGTCATGGCAATTTGAAGATGTGAATGCTGGTGCGGTAAACCTTCTAGATATGAGTTCATTTATTGATACGTTTAAGGATTATGAAAAACAGGGAAAGGTCAACGCTAGTTTCTCACCTTTGATAGGCATGTCACTATCTCTCGGGAAGGGGGTCTCCGTACAGATTCGACAGAACATGAGTCAATCACTAGATGAGATGCCTACCGGATTAACACTAAAAAAAGATCGATCCCTAACGACAAGCGCAAGCTATAACCATAAGGGAGGTTTTAAGATCCCAATTCCGTATTTTGAAGATATGGATATTCAGAATAATGTGAATTTCACATTGAATTTTGACATGAACAATAGTGAGACATGGGGAACTAAAAATAAAACCGAGCTGGCCCAACAGGCTCTATCTTCCAGTTGGAAAATTGGGACCCGTATTTCGTATTCCTTCAACCGGAATGTGAGTGGTGGCATTATTTATGAGTATCGTGAAAATGAAACCAAAACCACCGGTAAAAAAATTGACAGAGATTTCGGATTTGATATCAATATTTCAATTAGCGGATAATTTATGATAGATTATTTGACACTAAGGTTCTCTGTTATTCTTCGTATTCCTGTGATTATTGTATTCTTAATATTGGTTGAAGGGTGCACTGTCTCAGTACCTGAGTTTTCAGGAGAGGCAGCATTTAATTATTTGGAAAAACAATGTTCCTTTGGTCCTCGAAATCCCGGTTCAGGCGGACATGAACAATGTAAAGGTTATCTTATCCATACACTTTCTGGATTCGCAGATAGCGTCTTCTCACAGCCATTCCGTCAATCCATTCCCGGGAGACCAGATACGTTGGAAATGACGAATATTGTCGGAATATTTTTTGGGTCAGCTGAAAATTCCTTATTGCTTGGGGCCCACTGGGATACCCGTCCCACTGCAGACCATGATATCAACCACGAACGTAGAAACGAACCTATTTTAGGCGCTAATGACGGAGCAAGCGGAGTTGCTGTTCTTTTAGAAACTGCTCGTATCTTAGCTCAAAATCCTCATGACGAAACAATATATATCGTATTCTTTGATGCTGAGGATCTAGGGATTGAGGGAAACCCTCGTTCCTATGCATTGGGAGCTCAGTTTTTTGCAAAAAATCTACCCATCCCAAAACCAGATAATGCCATTATATTAGATATGGTGGGTGATTCAGAGCTACATCTTCCTATAGAACGAAATTCTTATGCCCAAAACCCAACTCTGGTGAAAATATTGTGGACGCTCGCTGATGAGTTGGAGTTGGGCGCATTTGATAAACAGTTGCAATATGAAATTTATGATGACCATGTGCCGCTCTGGGAAGAAGCTCAGATACCCGCAATAGATATTATTGATTTTAATTATCCAAATAGATGGTCAAATTTCTGGCACACTCATGAAGACACCCCAATACATTGTTCTGTTGAGAGTCTATATCAGGTGGGCACCCTTATAAATCACTATATTTTTGATCGTTAAAATGAAAGACAAAAAATTATCATTTATTTTATTTTTTGCAATCTTTCTTATTTCATCCTGCGATGAGCAGTTTCCAGTGGAGGATGCCAAAACTGATCCCATAACCAATCCTCGATTTATATTCCTGAGAGAATCCAATTTCCTTTATTTTGAGGTGTCATGCAAAATGGATTTTGAGGGAGACTCTCTGTCGTCTGTGTTAGTAGAGTGGTACGGGCAGGGGGCGGCAAATACGGATTCTATCTGGCTGAATGATAATGGAAAATTTGGTGACATAATTTACGGTGATGGGCTGTATTCCCACAAAATCTTCAATGATTTGGACTCAATTAATAATATTATCCAACCAAGCCTGATTGGAGAAGTCTCATATAAAATTTTGGGAACTTATGGTGTAAACAAATTTGAATTGTTTCAAACAACCTATCTGCAAAATATCCCTCCAATCATTTTATCAATAACCGCTCCAGATACAATTCACAGACCTCCCGGAGGGGAGGTAGATTTTGTCCTCATCACTGCAGATATATTTGATGAAAATGAAGGTGGTGATATTTTAAGCTGTGGGTTTACATCACTCCATATAGAGCCTGACACATTATTAAACAACGGAAATCAAATCTTAATGTATGACGATGGCAGTCTAGTAGAAATATATCCTGATTATTACAGCGGTGATGAAATCAGTGGTGACGGAAAATTCAGTATTCAGATCCCAATATTTGGTCCGGACAATCCATCAAATCAAACAAAAACCGGGACATTCCTTTGGAAATTCATCGCAAGAGACAACTCTTTTGAAATAAGTGAACCTGTGGAACATACTATTGTTGTAGAATGAAAAAATATTTCATACCAGAAATTTTTATTATCCTGTTTTCTTTTGGTTTTTCTCAAGGGCCCATACCATCGCAATATAAATTGAACGGTTTACCCAATAATTTCAAGACACTTTCTTCTGGTTTGAGAAGCAATGGTATAAGCGAAATTGTTTTACAGGGAGAGTCTACTGTTTGGTTGGGAACAGGGCGAGGGGTTTCCTATCTGGAGGATTCTGTGTCCATTGTTACGCTAGACACCCTGTTCATGAATAATGGAGAATATATTCTCCTTAATGATGCCATCTCTGCCATCGCAACATATGGTGAGCAGATATTATTTGCTTGTGCCTCTGGTGATAACTTAGGAGACTTTGGTACAGGGATATTCTATAGTGATAGGCCAAATCTTATAAGTGATACTCTGCAGGTCCATCACATGCAGCCTATGGAATATTCTCAGGAACCATATATTCTTCAGCCCATAGGAACTGGTTTTTTCAATATGTTGCCGATTACAACTCACTACAATAATATCACCTATGATTTGGCGGTCACCTCAAATTATGCTTGGATCACCAGCTGGGCAGGAGGGTTGAGGCGTATATCAGTAGATTCGCTTTCAAGTGAAAATGCAAAATGGTCACCAATGCCGCTTCCGGAGGATCATCAAATTGAGCTTAACACCTGTGATGCAACCACTTTTGATGATAGCATGAATGTTATCCCTGGCTATTTTTTGAATCCAAGAGATCCTGGTAGCGGAGGAAATCATAATCATAAGGGTTTCTCCGTTCTCGCATATAGTGATACGGTGTGGGTTGGTACAGCTAATGGGATCAATCGAGGTATTGTAGGAGGGAACGGATGTGTGGATTGGGTGCATTATTCATATCAGAGCCATAACATCTCTGGAAATTTTGTAGTGGGGCTGGGATTGCAGGTGTGGAATGGTCAACGTATTATTTGGGCGGCAACCATGAATGCTGATAGCTATGGTGAACAGAGGGGGGTCAGCTTTACCACAAATGATGGTGATACGTGGGAGACAACTTTGATTGGTGAGAGGGTTTACAATATTTCAGCAACAGACTCAGTTGTGTATGCCAGCTCAGAGAACGGACTTTGGAAAACCATTATTAATCACCCTGATGACCCTGTGGTGTGGGCATTGTACAGTCCTATGGTTGAACAGAACGAATACTATAATCGGGAAATTCTCACAAATGTTGTGTATACCGCAGCTCTGGATGATAGAGCTTATTTTCCGAATTTGACCCTCTGGGTGGGGACACCGGATGGAGTGGCGAGATTGCTAAATCCAAACGAGAATGCATGGAGTATTTATCAGGTTGAAACAGATCAAGATGAGGTATTTGCCTATCCCAATCCATTTTCTCCCTCAGTGGATAATGTAGTAAATGGTGATGGCTATATTCGGTTTTCCACCGGACCGAACCCTATAGGCAGGGCGGAAATCACGGTGTATAATTTTGCTATGGAAAAAGTATTTTCTAGAAGGTATGACCGGAACATTGATTCTGGCGAGCTCAAGTGGGATGGAAAGGATAACAGCGGATATTTAGTAGCGAATGGAGTTTATTTTGTACATCTAAAAATATCCAATTATTTAAACCCTGAAAAAAATTGGCAGGATCGCTGGATAAAAATAATTGTTGTAAAATGAAAAATAAAATATATATGTGCCTGTTTTTTTTAATTGGGATTTTTTCCATTTCATCTACCCTCAATGGCCAGGATTTTGCGCGATTTCCCGGTTCGTTTTTGCGAATGGGCACCACTGCCAGAGCGGTTGGTCTTGGGAGTGCCTTGACAGCTGATTCGCATCACGGTCTGACAGGAGTGTACAATCCCGCTGGAACTGCATTTTTGGAGAAAGGACACGCTACCACAGGGCACCAGATATTATCATTGGACAGACAGCTGTCCTGTGTTGGAGTCACCATAAAACTGCCTCCTACTGCTGGAATAGGGATCGCATGGATTCATGCGGGGGTAAACCGTATTGAAGAAAGAAATTCACTGGGGGAATATTTAGGGAGAATCAGTACGGGAGAAAATGCTTTTGTTTTGAGCTTTGCTCAAAAGTTTTCGGGTAGGATTTCTTTTGGACTTAATGCTAAAATTATGACTCACACTCTACCTATTTATGATGAAAAATTAAGTGGGACCGCTGTTGGCGTGGACGTGGGGCTTATGTATAAGCTGAATAATTCTATCCAACTTGGTGGAGTTGTCCAAAACCTCAATGCAAAGTATCAATGGAAAACCAATACAATCTTTGAAGAAACTGGGACAATTTATTATGATAATTTCCCAGTGATTTATAGAGCAGGAATCAAGACAAGGTTTGTAAATTTTCAGGTCCTGTGTGATGTGGAATTTGTTACTAACAACTCAATGTTATTGGGGAAAAGGTTAAATGGAGGTATAGAATATTATTTAAATGAAAATATTACGTTCAGATCTGGCTTTGGAGAAAAACGATTTGGTATTGGGTTTGGATATACCTATTTCAAATTAGATAATTTTGGTGTTACCTTGGATTATTCAGCAGTAGTGGATGAAGTACAGAAATTTAATGGTATAACTCATGTTATTTCGTCCTCATTCAGTTTTTAAAATGGTATATAAAACACAATATCATTACACCATAGGAATCATCTTCATGTTATGTGTTGGCGGACTAAAAGGTGTAGGGTCACAATTTTTAAATGTCCCTGGTTCTGTTAACGAAATAAAATATGGGACCCAAAATGCCTTGATCTATTTTCCGGAAAACCGGATGGGGAGATCGAGTCTTTCTGTTAGTCACAATGATTGGTATGGAGATTTTTCAGTTATATCGGTGGGTATTGCTAGTCCTATATTTGGTGCTCAGGGTTTGCTGCGATTTAAATATGGAGGGTTTGAAAATCTGGAGCTAAGAGATGAAGTTCCATCTGATGATCCGCTGAGTTTTTACTCCGCATTTGGCTTGGATGTTGCTGGAGGATTTCAATTTCAGTTCAACGATATTCAGACTGCTGTACTTTTACGGATGGTTCAATTGAGAATACATACTCATTCTTCTTCAGGGCTATCGGGAAACATCTCCATGCTGAAGCCAATTAACAGGGACTGGAAGATGGGTTTTTCTTTGGCCCATTTTGGGTTTATGGACTCATATATTAATGAAGAACCTGCACTGCCTGTAAGTGGAAATTTACTTGTGGAACATAGGACTGTTTTTCAAGAGCTACAGAATACTTTCTCGTTTTCTGGTGGTTTTATACCATCATTAGATAACTATATTTTTTCTGCAAATAACGCTGTTTTATGGAGAAATTTAAACCTATCCCTTGCTTCTCATATAACAAAGAATCTCACTCATGTTTCAGGATCAATATCCTTTTTGATAGGGATGTATCAAGTCCAATATGGCTTTCAGTTAGGTGACAATAAATTGGGGATTTCTCAGGTTTTGGAGCTAATTGTTTTATTGCCATAAAATATAAATTAATGTACCCGCAAGAATACAAATAGGAATTTATTTTTTTTCAGAACTATTAAAACAAGAAAAATGAGGTAATATTTTGGTCATTAAATGTGAGGTATATCGGAACACAGAAATTGAAAGTGTTCACCAGGTGTATGGAGTAGCTGTTGGCTCTAACAAAAAAATATTGTTTTCATCCGGTGATCCTCATTATACTACCTGTATACGCTCATCGTTAAAACCTTTTCAAGCATCTGTATGTGTAGAAACAGGAGCTGCAGATGCGTTTGGTTTTAGTGACAATGAGCTGGCGGTCCTGTGCGCTTCCCACAACGGCGAAAAAATCCATACCTCAACCGTTTCAGGTATACTGAAAAAAATTGATATTGATCCCTCTTATTATAAGTGTGGCGTTCACTCTCCTTATGATAAAAAAACTAAAATTTCCTTACTGAAGGGTGGAGAGGATTTTAATCCATTGCATAATAACTGCAGCGGTAAACATTCAGGAATGCTTGCAACGGCAAAGTATTTGGGTTTTGATTTGAATGAATACATAAAATTTAGGCATCCGGTGCAGCAAAAAATCGTTTCTGCTTTGGAACGATATACCGGACAATCAGGATTTAAGTTTGGGATTGACGGTTGCACTGCCCCAACACCCTTTATGTCACTATATAGCATTGCGTTATTATATCAAAAACTTGCTTCAGGGAGTGACCCAATTTTATCCAGGTTATACGATGCAATGGTTACACACCCTTATCTGGTTGCGGGACGGAAACGGTTTGATACAGATTTTATGGAAGCCATGTCTGGTCGAGCAGTAACGAAAGTTGGAGGGGAAGCAGTGAGAGGATTGGGAATTCGCCAGAGAGACGGAAATGTTATTGGAATAGCATTAAAGGTATTGGATGGTAACCAGAGAGCTGATCCACCGGGCATGATGACACTACTGAGAGAATTGGATTTGTTGGAACAGAGTGAGTTAGATAAGCTGGCAGACTATGAAACTATTAAATTAATTAATCACAGAAAAAAAATAACAGGGAAAATAACGGGTTCAATTCATAATTGATATGAACAAACATTTTATAGGGCCCCTTATTTTATTTTGGGGTTTTGTTTTTACTCAAACCTGTCCACCGCAGGATACAGTCCTCATAGTCCCTACTCAGAATTTATGGAATATCCCCACTGAGAATAGCTGGGATGGTCTGGAAGTGATGACGTGGAATGTTAAGCAATTTCCTTTATCTAATAATACGGTCTCTTATTTGAATGAGGTATTGACAGATTTATTGCCGGATGTAGTTGTGTTTCAGGAAATAAATGATTTGTCATCTTTTCAAGATTTGAGTTCTGCGATTACAGCCTATGATTTTATCAATACGAATTATGGTTACAATCTCGGTTTGGCTGTCCGGAGTGACTGCATTACTATATTGGATTATGAGACGCTTTTCCCAAACAATGGTTACGAATTTGCTTACCGCTATCCTTTAAAAGCAGAATTGCGGTGGTCATGTGGTGATGCTGTGTTGGAGTTCCAATTAATTAACATACATTTAAAAGCTTACGATGATGGTTGGCAACGGCGATTTGACTCCTGTGAGATTTTAAGAAATTATATTCAATATCAGATTGAAAATGTTGGCCAGACAAATATTATCGTAGCTGGTGACTTTAATGATGAAATAGATGATCCAGAGGGTAGTAACTCACTGTGGCCTTTAGTTTCAGATCCAAACAGTTATTTTACTACAACACCCATCGCCGGGAACAGTTACTATGATTCCTATCCATGGAGTAATTATGCTGGACTGTTAGATCATATTCTTATTTCATCCGGACTTTTTGATGAAAATGACTTATCTGGTGAAATCGAAACTCTGAGAATTGATGATTACATGGGATCTTCCACCTATCAGAATCATATTTCGGATCACCGCCCTGTGGAATGGAAGATTTGGCTGGAAGCTATTGATATACCAGAGGGACTCGTCATCAACGAGGTTATGCAAAATCCATCCGCTGTTCCTGATATTTATGGTGAATGGTTTGAATTGACAAACATTGGTAATACAGTGATCAATATTAATGGGTTGGTTCTGAAAGATAATAACGGCGATTATCATAGCGTTGTCAGCGATGGTGGAGTATTGATTCTCCCGGGTGAGTTTCTTGTTCTAGGCAGGGAAGGAGATGTTAATTTAAATGGAGGTGTCGAGTTGAATTATGTTTACAATAATTTTAATCTAGGCAACACGTGGGACCAAATTATTATTCAGCATCCAACAGGATTGATCATAGACGAAATATCCTACGATAACGGAGAAACATTTCCAGATCCAACCGGCGCAAGTATGATGCTGGTGGGTCCACCTGAAGATAATGAACTGGGTGAAAATTGGGCTTCTTCATCCCAATCCTATGGTGACGGGGATTTTGGTACTCCCGGCTCATCAAATTTTTCTGATGATGGACTTATGGTAACTGTAAGCGATGGGTGGAATCTTATTGGGTTGCCGGTTATGGTGGAAGACCCTCATTATCAGTCAGTTTTTCCTTCGTCTGTGTCAGGGACCTTGTACGGCTATAATGGTGTATATACCGAAGAAGAAAATGTGATGAATGGGCATGGATATTGGCTCAGATTCAGCGAGACTGAAAATCTTTTCATTGCAGGTCAGGAAATTAACACTCTATACATTTTATTGTTGGAGGGGTGGAACTTGATTACCGGGATCTCCCAGGAGTTTTCAGTCGAAGACATTGAGGACCCTGAGGGTATTATTATCTTGGATACTTTTTATGAATTTGATGGCACCTATACCAACGTAAGTTCATTAGAGCCTGGAAAGGGGTGTTGGGTCAAAGCAAATTTGTCTGGAACAATAGCTCTAACATTTTCCGTGTATTAAATAAAATATTTCTTAATTTTGTTTCAATAATTTGCTGATTTTTGTGCTGTTCATACACAAAAAATAAAAAACGCTACTTTTTGTAAATTTTTTAATATTGGGAATTGCTATTATGAAAAAATTAATTGTTCTTACGCTCTCTCTTTTTTTACTTCTGCCTTTTGTTATTTATGGTCAATCTACATACAGCTGGGAAGATGGTGGTACTATTCTGGGATATTACGGTAACTTATCAGATCCACAGAATGTTGGTTCAACCAATGGAGTCAATCCCTATGATGGGTCTGCCATGTTATCTGTTTCTGAGGCTCCCCTGAGCGGTACCCCGCAGGCATTTGTGGCATGGGTAACTGATTTATCTGCCGGGGATGAAGTTACCGCCTGTTTTTATGGATATGATGATACTCCGGGTTCGTCCCCCTCACTTAGGATATGGGGCAGCTGGTCAGCAAACGATGATATCGATTCTTATCAAGGTTCTGCCGATGGAAATACTGATTACACTGATGGCTCAGGTTGGAGTCAAGTTTGCCATACTTTTTCCACAAGTCAGGAGAACTGGAGTCCTGGAGAGGCACTGATTGTTCAAGCCCGCTTATATAGTGGTTCGGAAGATCCAACAGTTTATTTTATTGATTTAATCAGCGTGGATGCACCTGAGACAGCGATGGTTAACTTCCCAGGGGCTGGCGCGGGTGGTGCCAATGCAGGAGATGATCAATTTGTCAGTCCGGGAGATCTCGTTACTTTGGATGGCTCTGCGTCTCAGGGTGATATTGTCCTTTATTTGTGGCAGCAGACCGCTGGCACATCGGTATCCTTGTCTGGAGCTGAGACACCAATTGCTACCTTTACCGCTCCAGAGGAAGGGGGAGCACTTACATTTGATCTTACTGTTTACTATGACAGTGGTGAATTTGAAACTGATGATGTATCTGTGAACGTGGTTTCTGAGATGACTATTGCTGAAGCACGTTCCGCAGGTGTTGGTATAGGAACTACCATAGAGGGAGTCGTGATTTCCCCAAACTTTCAGAGTGGAAACTCAGAATATACGATCCAGGATGAAACTGCAGGTTTAGTAGTGTTTGGCCCCGGTTTTGATATGGGTGTGAACTATGGAGATTTAGTTAGAGTGTCCGGTGTTACTGACGAATATAACGGAAAGTTTGAGCTAATTGTATCCTCGGTGGATGATGTTGAAAATTTTGGACCCGGAGCAATCCCAGATGTTCAGGTAATCACCGTGGCTCAGCTATCGTCAAATGGTGAAGAGTATGAAAGTGAACTTATTATGGTCGAGGGTGTCACTGTTGTCAGCGGAGAGTGGCCCGCTGAGGGTGATTTTGCCAACCTGACCATTGTAGACGATGGTGCAACCACAGCTACTATGAGGATTGATGATGATACAGATGTTGATGGTAGTCCAGAACCTGTGTGGCCTGCCAACGTCACCGGTGTTGGGAGTCAGTATGACTATGATCCTCCATATGATGAATTCTATCAGTTAATTCCGCGGTTCGTTTCTGATTTTCAAGCCACAGATGGTAACCAAATACCTCACGCTGATGCGGGGGAGGATCAGGCCGTTGACCAGGGTGTTGTAGTGACACTTGATGGATCAAATAGCTCTGATGCTGATGGAACAATAGTTGGTTATATATGGGAACAGGTCGAAGGTACTCAGGTAGCTTTAAGTGATTATGAAGAACCAATTGTTACTTTCACCGCTCCCAATGATAATGCGACATTATTATTTAAGTTGACCGTATACGATAATTTAGGGGCAATTGGAATAGATTATATATCGGTAGTCGTTATTTCAGGAGAGATATCAATTTTTGACATCCAATATACAACTGATGCTGGAGATGGAACCTACCCTTCACCAATGGATGGAGCAGATGTCGCCGTTATAGGAATTGTTACTGCCAAAGGTTTTTATTCATCTGGCAACTCAAATCGGTTCTTTATTTCGGACCCGGAAGGAGGGCCTTGGCATGGAATTTATATTTTTAATTATGATGCGGAAGTGGAAATTGGTGATGAGGTAGCAGTTTCGGGTTCAGTTACCGAATTTTATGGATTTACCGAAATCAGTTTTACCACAGTTACAATTTTAAGCTCTGACAATCAAGTCCCAGAACCCATAGCGATTACAACCGGAGAATTGGTTTCTGCCGCCAGCGCGGAAGAGTATGAAGGATGTCTTGTGAAAATCGAGGGTGCGGTGGTCACTCAGCTACCTAATTCCTATGGTGAGTGGTATGTTGATGATGGTTCAGGTGAATGCCAAATAGATAATGGAATTTTTGATTATTCTCCGACCGAGCTTGGAGAAGAGATTGCTTCAATTGTTGGGGCCGTGGACTATTCTTACGATGCATATGCTATCAATCCCAGGAATGCGGGGGATATTGGTGGTGGTACGGGGGGAGATGTCAGCATTTATGATATCCAATACACTACAGAGCAAGGTGACTATTGCTACGAAACACTCATGACAGGTCAAGTTGTGACAACGTCCGGAATTGTGACACATGTTCATTCAGTTGAGAGTCCAAATTTCTTCTTACAAGATCCAAATGGAGACACTTGGAGTGGTATTTATGTTTTTGATACATCAGTGGGACCGTCCATAGGAGATGAACTAGAAATAACAGCAACTGTAAACGAATATTATAGTTTTACACAATTAACAGATGTGACTGTTGCAACTACGATATCCTCAGGAAATACTATCTCTCCGGCTACAGTTACCGCGAACGTGATAGGGATTGCCTGCTCCGAATCTGGGGAAATGTATGAAAGTATGTTAGTGAGCTATTCAAATGTGACATTTGAATCTGTCGATGAATATGGAAATTGGACAATAACTGATGGAACGGGAACGGCAATGATTGATGACTATTATTTTGATGGGGATTGGCCCACAATTTCAGAAGGTGATTTTTTTGAAAGTGTTTCGGGAGTGGTTGGGTATAGCTATAGTGAGTTTAAACTCTACCCTCGAAATGAAAATGATTTTAACACAGAATCTGGAGAAAGTAGCGTTGATGTTGATTATCAGTCAGGCTGGAACATGGTAGGAATTTCTATGAATGTTGAGTCCACTGTGTATACTGATGTTTATACTGAGGCAGTGGCAGGAACCATGTATGGGTTCAATGAAACATACACGAGTGAGACTGAATTCAACCCCGGTGACGGTTACTGGCTTTATTTTGATTGTGAGGGGACCCAATCCATAACTGGTCAACCCATTAACCCACTGGTAGTTCCTCTTTCAGCAGGGTGGAATCTAATTTCTGGTCCTTCAGAAAGTGTCAACATTAGTAATGCTATAGACCTGGATGATATAATTGTTCCGGGTACCCTTTATGGATTTAATGGAACATATGTATCTACATCTGACATACAACCAGG
>DASCRE010000236.1:0-2190 GCA_034408645.1 Fidelibacterota bacterium
CTGGCAGTGGATAGTTCTCCACACCATCTGATGGATCTTCCATGAAAATGATGGAGAAGTTTGTATGTACCCACTCAAGAGTATCTTGCCCATTATCTGTTGTGTCGGGTTGTGTTTTTCCCACAAGAATTTTGTCGCCCACATTATCATAAAGACCATTTCCATTCATATCTTTTACCGCCATATCAAGGGTATCCCCAGAAAACAAGTTCATAACCAAAAAGTCAAAATTTCCGCCAATCACTTCAGTTGGATTCATTTGTTCATCGATGATTATAACAGATGTATCGATTGTCAGGTTTGTTTTAGTAGTGGTTGTATCTCCTGTCCAGGTAATAGAATAATCCCATGGCTCAAGCTTGGACAATTGTTTGTTAAATAACAGCTCTATATTGGCACGGTTCGTTTCGCCCTCATTAATCCATTCACCACCTTTATCGACCACTCTCGCAGTGTCAACATTTCCGTTTATTCTGATGTTCACACCTTCAAAAACATCTGTCGTGATCTCCTCATCAGGATTTAGGGTCCAGTATTCATAGGTTAACCCATTGGCTTGATTAACGGTTTCATGAATCAGATTTTTTCCGGGAAAATCATTTACCCATCCCTCTATAGGTTTTTCGTCATATATAAGACTGGTATATTGTTTTTCCCATGAACACATGGATGTAGCAACACAATCCTGTTCATTATAAATCTGTTCACAGTTACTGTTATTTGTACAAGTGGACTGTACTAAGTAGTCTGCAAAGAATGTTTGCCCGGAAGAGAGAGGGTCTCCATCAAACACAAATGTACTATCATCACTCACTGTTAAATCAAATTGAACGTCATTTATTATCGCTGCTGTTCCAATGCAATCAATATTCTCTCTATACTCTATATGAGAAGAGTACCACGTTCCAACTTCAACAAGCCCACCACCTCCATAAAGAAAAATAGCTTTGGAACAAGAATTGTCATTGAGAAATGTAAGATATACAAGCCCCGGGAAATTCCACTCTCCATAAATCGTTAGACTATCTGAGGTCTCACTAAGAAAATGAAATAAAACTCCGCTGCCGAGTATATCTTCAAACACACCATCTGAAAATTGAATTTCTGACCAACCACATCCAGAGTCAGCGCACTCGTTTTCACCAGAAAAATTGGTGCAGTTTCCAGATGTACAACCCAGATCTATGGGAGGATCTAATACTTTATGTACGGTCAACCCATTTGCAGTTATATAATTTTCATTATCTGTTTCATTAGTAAACGTAATGAAATACTCTTGGTCATCAATTATAGCGTTTGGTGCCGTTATTTCAACAAATATGTTTCCAGTACCTATAATATTTTTTTCAACATCAATGCTGCGATCAATATATCCTGCAGAGGGTGCTGCAGGAGTAACCACAGCTACATTCTGCCCAATCCCAATCACATATTCATTCTCATCCAGTTCAATTATAGCATTGTTCTCTGATGGAGGAATCCCTGATTCAATCTGAGAGTTAGGAGCTACCCCATAGTCATAGGCAACAACGGCATAGTAATAGGTTACTCCATTTTGTACATCTGTATCGATGTACTTGTGCTCTATTCCTGAATCATCACCTAAATAATAGGATGTACCAAAAACAGGTGCCCAGTCAGAAAATCCCGTGATCCCATCAATTTTATCACACTGAAACAGGGGCTCATAGAACATAGGATTTCCAAACCCGTCTGTAATATTCTGAGCATCTTTTAGATATTTATCTGTAGACCGATAAATTTTGTATCCCTCAAAATCATATTGAATCGAATCGGGAAGAAAGGGGTCCCGACTAAATTCAGAAATATTATTCCATGTAAGTATTACTTTATTATCACCTGCTTCCGCAGTAAGAGTTGGCGCAAGGGGGGGCTGGGCGAAACGGTAATCACTTTCGTAGATCAATTGAACCGTTTTTTTTAGTTCAAATAATGCAGTTGCTTCTTGTGACTGTCCCCCTGGCTGACCTGTGAGATTATCAAATGAATGAAGCTCCGCCATGGAAATATGCTCAAACTGATTTTTAGATAATTGAAACTTACCAGATGCAAACAATTCTACCAAATTTGAGGAGGATGCATTGTACTGCATCAAAAGGGTATCCTGCATCATGTTCCACATAACATCATCATTTTTAAACCACTTGGTTGTACTACTTGGTGTGTGGG
>DASCRE010000237.1:0-10489 GCA_034408645.1 Fidelibacterota bacterium
TTCAAAGGATGCTTCTGACAAAACTCAAAAGTTTTTCGGTCGAGTGTTTGTGGTTATCGTGGCAGGGGCCGCACTGATTGTTGCAGCAAAATCTACACAGGCTATTGTGATGCTCGGAGGCTTGGCGGTGGCATATGGTTTCCAGATGTATCCTGCTCTTATAGGGTTGTGCTATTTTCCTAAAATTTCTACAAGAGGTGTTGTTGCTGGACTGGTCGCAGGATTGATTGCGGTTACACTGACCGATAAAACATCGGCCTGGTTTTCTGTTCCCTGGGGGGCTTATCCCTTAACGATTCACAGCGCTGGGTGGGGCATATTTGTAAATTTGATAGCTGTTTGTGTTGGGTCAATCTTATTTCCAGATACGAAAGATGTAATTGATAGAAAGAGGACCCGTCATAATTTTATTCAATCTGTTTCGGGTTTGTCAAAAGACAAAAAAAGATTGGTTCCCCTTGCATGGTTTCTAACAATTATTTGGTTTGTCATCGGTTTTGGACCTTTTGCAACCATTGGAAATACTTTATTTTCAGACCCAAATAATCCAATGACCTGGTCCCCCCTTGGTCTCCCATCTCTTTGGGTGTGGCAACTGCTTTTTCTAGTCTATGGGATATTTGTGATGTGGTTTTTGGCTTTTTATATGGAGCTATCAAAACCCGTAGACCCAGCCAAAATTAAATCCTAAGAAGGTTCTCAGTAGTTTAAGGTATTTATCAGGTCCAGAGGTCCAGGACACAGATATATGTGACAGGACTGACAGGCATTAATAACATTATTATATGATTTTGGAGTAGGGTTTGTATCAAATGTTTTTGACTGTGTTAATAAGAATTGACTCATTCCTTCAAGCCCCGGTTTATTAAAACTTTCATCAGTCAGACCATAGTTATAGAAAGATTTAAAGTTTAGCTGAGCAGTTTTACCTGCTTTAAGGTCTGACCTTGCCTGCACGAGTTGTGTTACCATCTCCCTCATGGCATTTGCCATTTCACTCATCTCATTGGGGAAGCTCTGGCTTTTATTTTTTGCGCAGGACACAAAAAGGAATAGACAGATTAGCGGTACAACTATTGGACTATTTTTCAATTAGAACACCCTCTGCAATGAAATGAACCACGTTCTCAGGTTTAGTTATCTGTTCGATGACTTCCTGTGGTTTACCGGCATCCTCAGCGTAGTGCCTGAGCATCTGAACTGAGACCGTGTCCATAAATGCGGACCCATTTATAACTGTATTTTTTTGATTCACACCAGATTTGGGAACAAAAAAACCATAATCTTTGAACCTGACCATCAGTGTATCTGTGTTTGAGACCTTGACCTGCATCCAGCATCCTTTTTTTGGACAGGTTTCAATTATCTTACCTGAGATAGTCAAATTTTCTGATTCACCAAATTTTACTTTTTCAATCACATCGCTGTATGAGTGAGTGACAGTTGGCGAGATATCAGCACCGTAACGGTTAAACGAATCCTTAGTACAGGAAATGATATTCCATAGGACTATAACTAAGATAATGTTCAAGATTTTCATTAATGCCTCTAAATATTATAAAATAAAGAAATCATGGATTGTTGCCTGTGTTACATTAATTTAAGGTATAATTAATATTTCTAAAACTATTTTAGAATTTATATTTTAACCTTTTTATATTGAAACCATCTTATATACCAATTAACTTATTAAAGGAATAACCATGAAACGAGTAATACAAATCATTCTACCACTTTCGATATTGTTTTTGATCGGATGTGAGGGAATGTTAAATAAAGACCATGACAGACCGTCTTCAGCAATGGACACGGAGGCCCTTGCAAAAGAGCTGACCAGTGAGCTAGGACTGAACGGTGACCAAGAGAACGAGCTCTACTCCCATATTAAAAGAGGAGAGAGGTTTCATCCACACCCTGCTAGCTTGTGGGAGTTGGCGGTTCACCTCTCTGAAACACTGACAGAGGAACAGCTAGAGCGACTGCTTACTCCACCAGAAGGAACGGGTTTCCATGATATGTCATATGGATTGAAGCCAGAAGAGCATGAACGCTCCGGACCCAAGGATGAATTCTTTATTGAAATAGTACGATCTCTGTTAACCGAAGAACAGCTTGAAATATTTGAGAGCTATCTTGATTACCGCAACGAACAGGTAGATATACTAAAATCAAACCTTGATTCAGGAGATATGGAGTTAGATATTGTAATGAGAGAGATCAAAGCGCTCCGGTCTTTGTTTAGGGTTCAGCTGAATGGTTTACTAACAGATGAACAGAAAGAGCAGCTTGAACTTCTCATGGAAGATGAAAGACCTCGCCACCCTCGAAAGGGGCCTGACTCTGAAAGCATGGAACTGGTCAGAGAGGCTATGGAAGAGGCTCTTGGACTGACAGATGAGCAGATCACAGCCTTGGAAGAGCTCAAGCTAGAGTTTGAAGCTTCACAGGAAGAACTGAGTGCTACCTACCTCAGCGATCAGATAACGGAGGAAGAGTTCAGGGTTTCTTTTATTGAAATGCTGGAAGTTACCCGTGAGGCTAAGGATGAAATCTTCACTGAAGAACAGCATCTCATATTGAGAATACACCGTGCCCTTTCGATTCGAGCTCACCGCCATTTTTTTGGTCACAAAAGATTTGGACGGGGCTAAGCTAAGTCTGCATTGAGATTAAAAGGGAGCGATTTTCGCTCCCTTTTTTGTTTATGTGTCACTTATATTTTTGTTTACTAGGAAGGTTGGTCAAGGTAACTTAAAATATGTCGCCCAATAAAACATCCAATAAGACACCCCATATTTTTGTCTATGTTCAGTTATTAGACCCAAAAAATAATGACCCTCACTTAGAAGATAGTTCCTCTTCGTTTATCCGACAACTGGGTAATATTCTTATGCCCTTTACTGAAACATGGGAAATAAGTTACATCGAGCAGAGAGAAAGAGGGTTTTTCGTCCAGTTTAAACATGAAATAGATGCCCTAGACTTTTCGCTAGCCTTTTTGGAAAGGGTAAGGGAAACCAACGATTTTGAGGTAGGAGTTGCGATCCACTGTGGAAATGATGTTCTATCTGCCCAAAGGGAAAATGAAAAATTAATCTTATTTGCTGGGCCCAATGAGGTTGTTGTTTCTGGAACGTTAAATTTTCATAAGATCCAGGATTCCCATCATAAGTGGGAAAGGGTGGGAGAAATTAAATCTGAAGAAACGGGAGGTGATTTAGGTGTCTTTGTGCATGATACATTCAGTGAAACCCCACACCAAAAGGAGGACATATTTCAAAATTTAAAGATTGAGAACCTGAGGATGGAATATTTAATCCCGCTGATCATTTTAGTCTTTGTGGGGTTGTTTTTTCTTTTACCAAAAGAAAAACTAGAACCGACCATTGCTGTGTGGATGATGGAAAACAGGGGGGAGATGGAAGATGATTTTTTGGCCTGGGGGATTACTGAGGATATCACAGAAATGTTAGATCATTCTCAGAATATTAGAACTGTACCGTTTGATGAAATAACAGAAGCATTCTCGTCTGATAGTTCTCCAATAGAAACTGCTGCTCAATATGGGATGAATTATGTACTTGTTTCAGAGTTTAACAAGGTGGAGAATGGAGTTGACATATATTATTCTCTAGTGAACGTAAAAACTGGCAAAAGTGTATATTCCAAAAAACAGACCGTTCCACCAAAACATATTCCTAATATTGTCGGATTTCTGTCCCGTAGGATAATGATTTCTTTGGATGTAAATGATATTGAGTTTATTGAATCCCGGATGCCTATAAATCCTGATGCATACAAATTATATCTTAAAGGAAAATATGTTCTTGGTAAAGCACTATATGTTGACCAGATAGATCAAGGGATATCTCTGCTGGAGGAATCCATTCGTTTAGATGATAATTT
Organism: Fidelibacterota bacterium; assembly: GCA_034408645.1. Lineage (GTDB taxonomy): Bacteria > Fidelibacterota > Marinisomatia > Marinisomatales > AB-629-J13 > AB-629-J13. The sequence goes on from DASCRE010000237.1 coordinate 3,907, forward strand.
ACTTCATGCAAAATCTTTGTTAGCTGAGGTCAACAGAGAGAGGGGGGACCTATCAAAAGCGCGAGAGTTGTACACTGAGGCAATGACCAAGGCAGGTGACGAGGGAAACAAACAAATGGTCCGGAAATATTCAGTTTCCTTGGGAGATATTTTTTTGGAGATGGATGACCTGTCCAATGCGTTGAAATGTTACCAGAATGCACTGTCCTTTACAGAAAAACTTAGATATAGCAAATACAGTCCTCATATTCTGAATCAGATGGCATTAATTTATTTTAAAAGAGAGGCGCCAGATTCCGCTGAATATTATTTAAAAGAATCAATAAATATATCGCACCAATTAAAGGACTCATTGAGCACGGTATCTGAATTGCTTTTCTTAGGGAATATTTACTATAATTCAGAAGATTATTACAATGCCTTAATTCGATTCGAAAAGTCTCTGGAATATTCAAAACATATTGAAGACACCACTGCCACATCAAGCGCACTCCACTACATTAGTGATATTTATTGGATCAAAAAGGATTTTACACGTGCACTTTTATATCAGAGCGAGTTATTATCATTCCTCAAAAAAAGAGGTGATACTAATAGTATTGCTTGGGCAACCTTCCGGATGGGCAGTATTTATGAAAATCAATGTGATTATGTTCAGGCAGAGAGATATCTTTCACAGTCACTTAAGCTAAGGAGGTCATTAGGGGAAAAAAGAAATATCGCTGAGGTATTGAGCTATTTAGGGATAGTATCACTTAATATGGAACAATATAATAAGGCTCAACACTATTTTAATGAGTCAAAACGTATATATGAAGATTACAGAGACCGCTCAGGATTAAGTTATATGAGTCATAATTTAGGTGAAACTTATTATTATAAAGGAAACTCATCTAAGTCGGAAGGATATTTTAGGAAGGCCGTAACTATATGGAGGGAATTACAAGATCCCTCTAAGGAGGTTTGGTCATTGTCCTGGTTGATATTAGCAGAGATGGAATCAGGAAATCGTGAGTATGAAGTTGATTTATATATTTTGAATAAAATATTAAAACAAAATAAAATTGAAAAACAGGATATACCTATTGTCAGTTACAATTTATACCTGGTGTATAAAAAGAAAAAAATGACTGAAGAGTCAGCATATCATTTAAAAAAAGCATACAATGAAATAGTTGAGACCGCTAATGAAATGAATAATGAAGATGATAGAAACTCATTTTTAACAATAAATCCGTTAAACCGGAAGATTGTAAAAGATTGGGAAAAATTAATTATGTGACGTTCTGAAAGTTTGTATCTAATATTTCATATTTTAATCTTCATTTGAATATTTGAACTCCATTCCGGCTTTTTTCAGCCTGTTTATCAATGTTTTTCCCATTGCAGTGGCAGGAGTCAGTACTCCAAAATTTTGTGGTAGTAATTTTTCATCGATGGCCAGACAAACAGCTGCCTCACCTATCATAAGAGCAGTTCCAGAATATCCCGGATCGGAACCACATGAAACTGTTACTTTTAGCATATTATTCGATTGAGCCCCTATAAGGTCAAATATGAAAAATCCACTCTTTCTGGATTTCTCTGATGGTCCTTGTCCGGGTTTGGGCAGGAGAGTTTTTGATAATAACCATCGGGAGAATCTGAAATAAAGCATCCCGGTAAAAAGCCCTAACCCAAGTGCGTAACATTGTGCCTTGACCTTGCTAAAAGGCTTTTTGGGAATGACAGAGACCTCATCATAGATAAAGTCTTTTCCATATTTAAAATTTAACAGTGCGTTGGTTCGCCGTACGATAGCAGAGTTGAACCAGGACATGATGAAGGGTCCGATCCAGCCTTGACTGATTTCATCCCACTGTATATTTTTCTGGTGAGGTTGTTTTCGACCTTTTGGGGTATTCTTTGGATATAGAGAATAAGGATTTTTCAATATCCTTTTCATATCCTTATTCTTTGCTAGTTTCATGATTTCTATCATGCTTGCAATAGTACCGCCACTGATACCTCCCTTTACTTTTTTTACATAAAGCCTTATTCTCTTTATGGGTGTTCCAAAATCACATATTGAACGTTCTTGTAGAATGAAGCATCCAAGATCCGAAGGGACTGAATCGAAACCACAGGAGTGGACAATCTTGACTTTTGCTTTTTCTGCGCTTTTATGAAATTTGTTAATTGTATGATGGATGAAAGGTACCTCACCCGTTAGATCACAGTAGTGAGTCTGAGTACGAATGCATGCCTCGACCAAAGCGCTACCATAAAGTGAGTAGGGGCCCACTGTCGTTAATATGACCTTTGTTTTGTCGGTAATAGCTTTTAAGGACTTCAGATCAAAGCTGTCACCCGTAAGGATTGGCATTTCTTCAGGATCATTAAGATTTAGATCATTACGAATCGTTTCTAATTTTTTGTGGTTTCTCCCAGCGATTGCCCATCGAAAGGTAGATCCTATCCCAATCCCATAATTTTTCATTAAATATTGACAAACCAGTTTACCGGTAAACCCACTTGCGCCCCAGATTACAATATCATATGATCGCTTATCTTTCATTTTTATAAAAAAACTGCGAAACTAAACATATGGATTAGGAGTGACTTTTAAAAAGATATTTTTTACAAGAAATAATATTAGGTACATTTCAAATTAAGAATTAGTCCAATACTAAGTAAATAACTATTATATTATAAACAGCAAGAAAGGTAACCCTTTTTGCATCCATTACACATTCTATATTAAATGAAACTTCAGGGTCTCACACTTTTTGATAGTACACATTTAGCCTATATTTTTGGGAGTATCGTTTTCTGTATCGCTGTTCCATTTCTTGGAAAGTTCTATTGTCATAATCCTGATTCTAAAAAGAGATGGGTTATGGGATTGATCTGGTTTACAGTGGTCCAGGAGGTCTTTGATTATTTTAACCGGCTGCAGGTCCGTGAACTGAATCTGGAGCTGGACCTTCCGCTTCATCTGTGCCATATTGCCTTATTGGCGTCAACCATAGCGCTCTATAACAAGAATGTAGTATTGTTTGAATCTGCTTATTTTTGGGGTATAGGAGCTTCCTTTCAGGCTATTCTCACACCTGATATGAGTGACTTTGATAATAATTTTAGCCTGGTGACATTTTATCTTCACCATGCCCTGATAATTGCTCATGTGCTCTGGCTAATTGTGGTTGAAAAAATGAGGTGCAGGAAGGGAAGCGTTCTCAGGACAATGTTGATCACCAATATATTTGCTGTAATTATTTATCCCATAAACTTGGTCATTGGCGGAAAAGCTAATTACATGTATCTGATTGACAAACCACCGGTGAACAATCCCCTTTTGATGGGTGAATGGCCCTGGTATATCCTGAACCTTGAGATCATCATCATACTATACATGGGATTGTTATATATTCCATTTTTCTTGAAAAATAATAAATCAGCCAAATTAGATCAAGCCTGATTTGTTCTAAGGTCGTAGTCATTTAAGAAAAATTTTTCTATATTTGCCCTTGATATGAGTTGGATACAGAATAATTTAATTCCATTTCTCGAATATTCTTCAATACAGAGTGTCTTGATAGTGATGGGCGCTGTCATTGTAGCGAAGATAGCTGATATAATTTTCACACGGATCTTTAGACAGTTGGTGTCTAAATCTCAAACCAGTTTGGACGATAAAATAGTTGACCTTTTACATCGTCCAATTTTCTATTCCATCATATTCATTGGCCTTTCAATTGCAGTAAAACGAGCTGGATTTCCTGACTATATAGATTATGCACTGGTCGGTATTTTTAAGACCATAACTATATTGCTATGGTTTGTCATTTTAACCAGAATTTTTGTTCTTTCTATGGAATGGGCATCCCGTCGCACATCCAGCAAACTATTACAGAACAAGACTCTCCCCTTGTTTAATAATTTGGGAAAAATTTTAATTACACTTTTTGGGATCTATTTTATTTGTCTTGCTTGGAACATAAATATTAATGGGTGGCTGGCCTCAGCCGGAGTACTGGGGATTGTACTGGGTTTAGCAGCAAAGGATACAGTCGCCAATTTTTTTGCAGGCATTTTTCTCATGGCGGACTCGCCATTCAAAGAGGGAGACTATATACTGCTAGATACGGGAGAACGTGGATATGTAAAAAGTATGGGAATACGCTCTACCCGCATCATGACACGTGATGATATTGAGATCACAATTCCAAATTCGGTTATTGCGTCATCTAAGATTGTCAATGAGAGCGGGGGACCTGCAGAAATTGAGAGAGTACGCATTACCTTGCAAGTTGCCTATGGTTCAGATATTGATAATGTAAAGGAATTACTCAAATCTATCGCTATAGAAAACTCAAATGTTATGGATGATCCGGAACCCAGAGTTCGCTTCAGGGAATTTGCGGATTCAGGCTTAAAACTTCAGTTGCTTTTCTGGATATATAAACCGGAGATCAGAGGCAGGACCGTTGACCAGGTCAACACTGATATATATAAACAGTTTGCCCAGAATAATATTTCCATTCCATATCCTACGATGAATGTTATTATACCAGAGAAAGCCGATGATACATAAAGGATGTGGTTGAGATACTGCATTCTTCTGGTCTCTCTAGTTTTTTCACAGGGAAACTCTATATGGGAGGTCATCCAATCTGAGATACTAAATCAAAATTGCACATTGGAGTGTCATGTCCAAGGTTCGTCTTTTGTAGAACAATTTAACCAGTAATTTTTCTTAACAATAGATATTTATGGTACCTATAGGTTAGCTGGATATTGAGTATAACTCTTAATTTGTGTCAGTGATTTGAGGCATGAGTTCTAGGTTTAAAACAAATTATCTTTGAATTCACAAAATAAATGTGAAACTATTTAGTTTAAATACAATATAGTTACTTGTAACATTAAGATATTAAAGGAATAAAATGAACTTTACAATTTTTAATCGCATGTTTAGAGCATCCAAATTGGATGTGGAATTATATGAAGAGGTAGAGGCAGATAAATCCCTGCTAACTGAAGCTATGGTGGTTGTCATACTTTCCAGTCTTGCCAGTGGTATTGGCTCCTGGTCCATGGGTTTCGGTGAACTATTCACTACAACAATAGGGGAACTGATCAGCTGGTATGTATGGGCTTTTATTGTTTATCTTATTGGGACAAAACTTTTGCCAGAATCTCAAACAGTAGCAGACCATGGTGAACTTTTAAGAACCATCGGATACAGCAGCGCTCCCGGTGTAATTCGAGTGTTAAAATTAATTTTACCTTTTGATGGAGCGATTGATTTTCTCGCTAATATCTGGATGCTTGCAGCGATGATTATTGCAGTCCGGCAGGCTCTGGATTATGAATCCACCATGCGGTCTGTAGGGGTCTGCATATTGGGATTATTAGTGAAGATTATCGCTCTAACTTTCATATTATTGGCATTGGGTTTTCTCTATAGTGTCATAGGGAAAGCAGTTTAGCTCGGTGTGACTTGAAAGATCTGTGTTGCAACAGCCGGAGAAAGAGAGCTCTCCCGAATCTCGTGATGAGGATGTCAGGAAAAAACTTTGGAATGTAACGGAAGAACTTTTAGTGGGATTCAGTTAGTTAGCGACAATATCTAATAATTCCACCTCAAAGATCAATAACTCATTTGGTCCGATTTTACCACCGCTTCCTCGTTTTCCATAAGCAAGCGTAGGTGGGACATAAAGTTCCCACTTGGCACCAACTTTCATGATTTGCAAGGCTTCTGCCCAGCCCTTAATGACAGAGCGAAGGCTCATTATAGCTGGTTCATTTCGCTCAACAGAGCTGTCAAAAACAGTGCCATCCAGATGTTTACCAGTATAGTGAACTTTAATATTTTCATTTACCGTGGGGTTTGCTCCTAAACCAGTTTGAATCACCTTGTATTGTAGTCCGCTGGATAATTCAATAACCCCGTTCGCAGTTTTATTCTTTTTTAGGAATGTGTCGCATTTTTTCTGGTTTTCTTCTGCTAATATATTTTGTTGCTCTGCTTTATTCATTCGTACAGACTTATAATAATCCCGGAGCATCTGTCTGGTAACGTTTTCTGTGAGCAAAGGTTCTTTCTCGTTATAACTTGTTACAAATCCATTAAAAAATAAATCAGAATCAATATCAAAATTCTGTCTCTTATAAGATGAACCAAGATTGACGCCCATTCCATAACTTATGGAGTCCATTTTTGTACTTAGCTCAACAGGACCGGTTTCACTTATCTTTGGTTTTGAGCAGGACAGAGAATAAAGAAGTAGAATTGAAAAAAGGTGGATTGGTTTCATTTCATTTTTTTCGGTATGTGAATACTAAGAGTACAATGATAAAATCTAAAATCGCTGTGAGAATAAATGCCAGAATAACCTTTATGGAAAAATAATTCTGAGCGAGGAAATATGCGCCAATATTCGCTATCCCAAATAGAAACCAAGACAGCCAGCTTACTCCCTCTGATTTTTGGCTCTTGACAATTTTTACGATTTGAATCATCGTAGACCCCGGTAGAATAATTGCCGGAAACCATGTTAACAGGTCTTTAAGTAAATCCAAGATGACAGAGAAT
>DASCRE010000238.1:0-1581 GCA_034408645.1 Fidelibacterota bacterium
AAAATCGAAGAGGGAACTTACATATGAAAAAGATTGAATTAATAAATAGAAAAAGTAAAAATTGGCCGTGCACCATGGCTAGACATTTCCTTACACAGTTATGAGAAAACAGTTAACTCCATTTCAGTGTTCGCCAGCACCTGATTTATACTGCTTACCGCTGCTCCCTCCCGGGCCTGACGGGATTCACAGGAAAATCATCGCGACGAGTTGAAATTTCAACATCACTTATTTTTTCTTAAAAGCGGTGAAATTGCCGCACCATGTATTTAATCCTGCTATAGCGGATTGCAGGTTACAGGGCACCGCTACCTCCCCATCCAGCACGACCAAAATTTCAATTATCGTAATTATATTATGTTCATATGAATGTGGAGCCGATCGGGATCGAACCGACGACCTCAGCATTGCGAACGCTGCGCTCTCCCAACTGAGCTACGGCCCCTTAAATTATTTACAAATTCCTTTTATTCATTGAACAGACAATGGCCTATCTCTATTTGTAGAAATAACATGGTGATAGTAACTAGGAATCTGACAAACTATATTGAATGGTTGTGTTGATCCAGCCATCACTTAATTTTATTCCTTTTCTTTTCCATACCAAAACTTACTATACTGCTTATTTTAAAAATAGTAACTTTTCAGTATAGATAAATTTGCTAGTATTTACAGTTAAAAGGTAAACTCCGGTAGTGACATGTGCACCAAAATTATTTGTTCCATTCCATTGAAAATTGTAGCCATCCTTTTTCATATTTCCATTATATATTTCTTTTATTATTTTTCCAGTGATATCATAAATATTGATGGAAACAAATTGTTCCGAAAGACCACTATTGGATAAAGTAATATTTATGTTTGTTACTGGGTTAAATGGATTTGGGAAAACCTTAACCATTTGGAACGATTTAGGTATCAACTCATACTGCACTTTTTCCAATATCATCCTTTCGATATTACCTTCATGATAAATATATCCTCTTCCGGCTAACAGATATTCAATTCCTGATTCAGAAACTTTTAATATCCATTCTTCACCTGTTTTTACAATATTGTATGATATGGCAAGCAATTCACTGGGATTCATAATTTCAATTGTTCCACGGCTTTTCATTATATATTTATCATCATCAAACCGAGCATCAAATGCTCCTAATGGAGGTTTTGGGGGCAAGGTATAGCTAAATTCCTCACTCGGCGGAATTGATAAATCAAAATATAAATTCTGACCATTAATAATTATTTCATTAGCATTTTTTGTTCGATCATTAAAATCATGAATGCCCATTCTTGTTGAATTTGTTGAGACTGAAACTGACCCAGAATTTGATGCTCGAATCCAATAACCTTTCCCAGGTAGCAAGGTGGATGCCTGTTGGTAAGATCCGGTAAATCCAAATAGCGTTCCTGGAATAATAATATTCTCTGGGTCATCAAATTGACCTAACTCCACCGTATCTGATATACCGCTAATTAGATTCCAATCCGCATTTAAATCAATGCTAAGTTCACTGATATTATCTCCAAATACTGCTGCAATATCAGTATTCTCAAACCTAAGCCAATAACCAGTACCAT
>DASCRE010000239.1:0-34603 GCA_034408645.1 Fidelibacterota bacterium
CTTTGGTTGATCTAGCTCTCTTTAGACCAGACCTGATTAGCCCCAATAGCCCAGTTCCAACTGGTATTGGTGCAGAGCCCTACCTTAATCTATTGCAGCAACACCTACACTGCTCCAACCATCAAGAGGTTGCGGACAAGATGATTGAGTTTCAGTCTGTTTATTGGCCGGAATCCAAACGAAAATTCACACCAATTGACATTGAATATCTTTCCTGTGAATGCAGGAAATACTACAGCTATATCAATGGAACAAAAAAATTTGAAGGAAAAAATTTATTTTGCCAGCCTGCTTTATAACAGATAGCATCCAGAAATGAGTTTTTACGTTACATCTTTAATGTTTGCTATACCGATCTTTATCATATTGATAGGAATCGAAGCGGTGGCCGCAGGGAGAATGGGAATTAAGGTTAACCGTCCTGCAGATATGATCTCCAGCTTGAGCTCAGGTGCAACCAATACGCTTCGTGACGGAATAAGTTTTGGGTTTATTCTCATCAGTTACACTTGGCTCGTGGATAAGTTAACACTGTACAAGCTGGACCCTGTTTGGCTGGCAGCGATCATTGCGTTTATTGTAGAGGATTTTGCAGGATATTGGATCCACCGGATGAATCACCGTGTGAATGTGTTTTGGAACCGCCATATCATTCATCACAGCAGCGAGGAGTATAACCTGTCCTGCGCCCTCCGCCAATCCATTTCTGATACGGTAAAATTTAAAGCTGTTTTCATAATTCCCGCTGCCATGCTTGGAGTTCCGGCACACATATTTGCTGTCGTCGGTCCCATTCATTTATTTATGCAGTTCTGGTATCACACCCGCCTCATTGACAAAATGGGATGGCTAGAAAAAGTGATCGTCACTCCATCACATCATCGGGTTCACCATGCCATTAACCCCGAATATATTGACAAGAACTACAGCCAGATCTTTATTCTCTGGGATAAGCTTTTCGGCTCTTTCCAGCCAGAATTAGCTGAGGTCAAACCGGTTTATGGGACCCTCCGTCCTGCAAAAACATGGAACCCCGTCATCATTAATTTTAAACACCTTTGGCAATTGATGACTGATACTGTCCGTACGGAAAAAGTGTGGGATAAGATCAGGATCTGGTTTATGCCCACTGGATGGAGGCCGGATGATGTTACAGAAAAATTTCCTATTCATATCCTTACCAGTCCTCATGAACAAATTAAATATGAAACTAAAAATTCTCCTCTTTTGATTCTTTGGTCAGGAACTCAAATGACCGTTGGTTTAGTACTCATGTTTCATCTATTCTATATCAGTTCTTTAGTGAGTAAATCATTCACTTTATTGTATGCAGTATTTTTGGTCCTTCACGTTTTTGGCTACACTTCTTTTTTGGACAAGAGAAATTATGCAATTTACTCTGAAGGAATTAAATTCATTTTAGGGATGGCTCTTTTTGAAATAAATGACTTAACATGGTTTGGCTCGGGCACATCAATTTCTATTTTAATAGGGTTATATTTGATTATATCTTTGGCCATTGCAATATATTTTATCAAAACGGAAACATAACTATGACCTATCGGACTGAAAATGAATTAATTGGATTTAAGTCAATCCAGTGGGATGCTACAGACTCAATGGGCAGACCTGTGAGCACAGGAGTCTACCTTTACCAGATACAGGCAGAAGAGTTTGTTCAGACCAAGAAGATGGTGCTGTTGAAGTACCCCCCCCTTTTTTTTGTAAATAAATGGGACTGGGGTAAATCGAAGAGGCTTTTGTTTGTGGGATAGTGGGTAACTTTAGAACAATGATCTTTTTAAAATATTATAATCCACAAAGCTTAAAGAGTTTTAAGAGAACACCTTTATTCTCTTTTTTATCTTATTATTTATTTTGTAGTGAATTTATTTAACTCTGGGAAACAGCGGTTTATGATCTTTTAGTTTACTGCCAGATTTTAATCGGCCCCATTTCAAATCCCCCCCTCTTGCATTAAGTGTCTCCAATAAAATTTCCGTCCTGTTAGGCATAACCGGAGACAATAAAACAGCACCTATTCTCAAGGCCTCTCCCGCTGTATAAAGTACTCGTCCAGCTGCTTCTTTATCTTCCTTCACCAATCTCCAGGGCGCACTTTCTTCCATATATTTGTTCACACTTCTGATATACTGCATGGTTTCTTCGATGGCATCATTAATACGCATTTCTTCGATCATATCCTTTACTAATTTTCCAAGTGATTCCCCTCTGGATTTAATTTTTAATTCTGCATCTGTAAGTTCCCCCGATTCCGGGATTTTTCCATCGTAATTTTTTTTCATAAGGGTTGATACCCTACTCAACAAATTCCCAAAATCATTTGCCAAATCACTATTGTACCGCTTTATAAAAGATTCAATTGTAAAATTTGCATCCTGCCCTAATACCATTTCTCGCATGAGATAATAACGTACTGGGTCCACACCATAATCATTAATAAGGCTTATTGGGTCAACCACGTTTCCAACTGATTTACTTATTTTAGACTCTGCCATAAGCCACCACCCATGTGCAAAAATTGATTTTGGTAGCTCAATATTAGCAGACATTAACATGGTTGGCCAATAAACCGCGTGCGTTGTTAAAATATCCTTCCCAATTAGATGATAGGATGCGGGCCACCATTTTTCGAATGAATCATCATCGCTCATGAATCCAGGTGCGGTAATGTAATTAATGAGAGCATCAAACCAGACATAGGTCACATAATCAGAGTCAAAGGGCAGTTCAATCCCCCAATTCAACCGTGATTTCGGACGGGAAACACACAGATCATTCAGTGGTTGTTTTAAAAACCCCAGCACCTCATTTTTCCGATGTTCAGGTTGGATGAATTTGGGGTTTGTTTTAATATGATTAATGAGAGCTTCCTGATATTTCCCCATTCTGAAAAAATAGTTTTTTTCCTTTAATTCCTTGATATCCCGAAATGCGCCACTTTCCGCTTCTTTCTCTGTAATAAATCGTTCTTCAGATACAGAGTATAGTCCTTCATATTCGTTTTCGTAAATGTCACCGGAATTATATACATCCTGAAGGATTTTCTGCACCACTTTCTTATGTCGCGTCTCCGTTGTTCGGATAAAATCATCATATGAAATATGAAGTTTCTCCCAAAGTTCAATGAACCGTGGTGCCATTTCATCACAATGCTTCATTGGTTCAACATTACGTCTCTCGGCCGCTTGTTGAACTTTTTGTCCATGTTCATCCAGTCCAGTTAAGAAAAATGTTTCCTGACCCAAGTTGCGATGATATCGCGCTAAAACATCTGCCAAAAGTGTCGTGTAAGCATGACCAATGTGAGGTCTGTCATTCACATAATAAATGGGTGTGGTTACATAAAAGGATGTACTATTCATAGAGCGATTTTTGTTTGATTTCCTTTTTCAATTGAATGATAAAATGTGTTAATAATAAACTCATGTTAGCATTCCTATTCAATCCGTTTACTACAGATTCTACCAGTAAATTAAGTGCACGAATATTTACTTCGGGATAGCTAGCCAAAAAACGATCCATCCCTTCTTTTAATTCACTTTCCGTTAAATCATCTTGGATATCATTTTTTATGTGTAATACTCCCAACAACCATCGTTGAATAAGTAAAAAATGAAAACGAAATTCAGTCTCATCCATTCTTGATAAGCGTGAGTAGTCTTTTGCAAACTTGATAAGTAATTTGTGGTTATTCAACAACATAAAGTTTGAGATAAAAGTAAATATATTTTTTATTTCCTTTCTATCCCTTTCTGCAATTTTACTGGCACTTACAAAATTCCCTTGAGATAAACACGATATCCATTTGATTTTATCTTGTTTAACTCCCTTTTCGGCTAACATTGTTTCTACTACTTTTTTCTTTAGTGCAGGAAATTGAATATGTTGACATCTAGAAATAACAGTTGGAAAAAGCTTATTTTTAAAATCTGTTACCAAAATAAAAGTAGTTAACGGGGGAGGCTCTTCCAATATTTTCAAGAGTGCGTTTGCAGATTCTCCTGAACCAAATCCAAGAAGTTCGGCATCAAAAATTACTGCTATTTTTCTCCCCGGAAGTGCTGATTTTAAATAAAAGGCTTTCCTTAGCTTATGAATACTTGACAGAGTGATTCGGGTTGCTCTTGGAACCTTTATCTTATAAAATGGGTTATTACGCTTTTTAGCCAATTTTTCTGAAAAAGAATTCACGCTATTAATATCCATATCATCAGGACTTTTTTTGGGTGGAGTTGGAAGTGGAACTACAAGATTTAAATGTTCATGCTGTAAGTTTTTGAATCGCAAACAGGAAGAACAATTGCAATCCGGGAAATGATCGCTATCTTCACAGTTCATGAGGGCACTAAATGCCAACGCTACTCCTTCCTTCCCGCTTCCCGGGGTACCGGTAAAACAATATGCTGTCCCTATTCTATCAGATTTAAAAATAGAGACTAATCGATTCCACACTTCTGGTTGCGCTTTTATGGTATTTATAAACATTATTTTGCCAACCATTTTTCAGGGTCCAGTTTCTCACCGTCACCCCAAATTTCAAAATGAAGAACCGTACTGTTTTCTGAGTTGGATTCGGCGAGATGGGCGATAATATCTCCAGAGCGGACTTCACTATTCACATGAGTTTTTAAAGATTTCAACTGACTGTAAACTGTATAAAACCCACCGCCATGATCAATAATGACTGTGGTCCCATAACCTCTTAAATAAGTAATGGTGACTACAATACCGTTTAAAATAGTTTTTACAGGCATATTTGCTTTCCCCTGAATGTCAATCCCGGGATACTCAGTTGCTGTTTTTAGTTTTGGGTTCCATTGTCTTCCAAATTTTGTAACTATCTTTCCATTAATGGGCCAGGGGAGCTGCCCTTTTAACTGAGAAAACTGTTTTGATTTAAGTGCTTCCTGCTGTCTGCGGATTTTTTCTTCTCTCTCAAATCTTGCTTTATCTTCAAGAATAGCGGCTCGTAATTTTTCTAATTCTTTAAGCCCCTTGTCTTTTTCTTTTAAATATTTTGTTAGCTCTTTTTTATTCTTACTTAGAGCGGTTAAATCTTTTTCATGACCAGTTATTTTTGTCTTAATAGACTTCTTAAGTTTTAATTTTTCTCTATTTAGCGAGATGTTTTTCCTTAGTCCGACCTCTAAATTTAATTTTTCCTGACCTATGTTGATGAATAGAGTGTTTATGTTTTTTCTAATATCATTTTCCAAGGATGAAATAAGTCTGAGGTATTCCTTTCTATATACAGACTGTCTCCAGGAAACAGTACTAAATATTTTCTCAATATTTGATGGTCTCCCATGTGTATATGCATAAATAACCCTTTCCCTATATCTTCCACGTAAATTATCTAATTCTTTTTCATATTGCCTTAGTGTTTTTTGAGTTTCTAAAATTAATTCCCTTGTCATTTTTTCTTCATTTGTTAATTCGGAAATAAGTCTGTCCGTAAGTGAAATCTCTTTTTCTAAAGTAACTATTTTTTTTGTAGCAGATTGTTCGCGAGAAGACGTTTTTTTTATTTTCCCTTGCAAATCCATGATTTCTTTTTTTAAGGTCTCTATAGATTCAGTTTTATATTTTAATTCATCATCAAAATCTCTTTGGGAGAGCGAAATTGAAAACAGAAAAAATACCGAAACAATATTTTTTACACTTCGACACATCTGTGAAATTACCTATTGATTCTATACCATAGAAATGGAGATTCATATAATCATTTTTGTATTTAATGTATTCTCCTCTCATCTTGACTCTCCTTTATCCTTATGTTTATTTTGTCCGCTATATTTGGAGATAATATAATGAAAGCCCTGTGGGAAAATCTTTTTAAAAACTGGAACAGGCAGGAAAGCCTTACAAAGACAGTTTTAAAACAAATCCCCGTTTTTCATGAGCTGTCTGATAGACAAATTCATGAAATTGAAAACCTTTGTCACAAAAGAAGATACAAGCAAGGTGAAACCGTATTTAAAAGATTGGCTCCTGGCGAAGGAATGTTTATCATACTTTCAGGTGCAATTGAAATATTCACGGAAGACAATAATGATAATAAAAAAACCTTAGCCATATTAAATAATGGTGAATTTTTTGGTGAACTTTCTCTACTCGATTCAGATACTCGCAGTGCAACAGCAATAGCAACAGAAGATAGTGACCTGTTAGCTTTTCTCCGCCCTGATCTACAATCTTTTTCAAAAAGAAGCCCACAGACCGGAAATAAAATTCTTTTTAATCTCGCGAAGGTTATGGCAGCCCGGCTTAGAAAAACCAGTGAACAAGTGTCCAAAAATTCTGCTGAGTTAGTATGACCCCTCAAAATCAATCAATAGATAGATTTTATACTCTTGTTCTAATAATTATTTCAATCTGGGCGCTGTTTTTTATTTGGCCCTATATTTCTTCCATGGTAATGATTTTAGTTTTTGCTTTTCTTTTTACCACAATTCTTTTGCCAGGAGTAGATGCCTTGGAAAGAAAAATAAAGAGTCGCCTATTCAGTACATTTCTCATCATGGGTGGCGTTCTGATTTTATTGTTTGGCTTTCTTTCTGGATTTGCATCAGGATTGTTTCAGCAATCATCTGATTTTTCTCAAAGATTAGCCCAAGAAAATTATGTGAATGAATTAAATGACTTATACCAACGTACAATCTCATCTATACCGGGAGCACCTAACATTGATGACTTTGAAAAACCACAACTTACAAAAAAAGTACAGGTTTTTTTCTCCAGTTTTATGCAACAAATTCTTTCTGCAGCAAAAAGTGGAATGAATTTTATTTTTTTTACGGCTATGATTCTTGTATTTTCATTTATCTTACTTAATGAATACCATCATTTCAGGCGTGCACTGGTATCAATGATTCCAAATAAATATTTTGAAGTAGGACTCCGAATTATACATAATATAGAAAAACAAATGTCCAAATATTTAACCGGACAGTTTTTAGCAGCTTCTAGCGTAGCCGTGCTTTCATTCTTGGGATTATTGATATTAAACCTATATGGTGCAAACATAACTTTGATTTTTTTTATCTCTATTATTGCAGGACTTTCAAACCTAATCCCCATGGTAGGGCCTTTGGTTGGAATGGTCCCGGCTGTACTTATTTCTATTATGAATAATTTAGGAAGTGAGGCGGCTTTGTCCCACTTGATGTTCAATATAATTCCTTCTCCATTTTTCGTTTTCGATATCATTTTTATGTTTATTATCGTACAACAAATTGATAATAATCTCATTACACCAATCCTCGTGGGAGAAAGTGTAGGGCTCCATCCCATGATTGTTATGATTGCACTTTTTATTGGTGGGATAGTTTTGGGCCCCCTGGGAATGCTGTTTGCTATCCCCACTGCAGGAATTATCAAAGTAATTGCCCAAGAAATTATATTCTTGGTAAGATACGCGCATCTCCTTTAATATCACGATTGATTATTAGATATTCCTGTGGTATCATTATTTTTTACTTTCAGTTTAATTTGGAACCTTTATCTAAAAAATCCATAAAATTCACCAATGAAAAAGAGAGCTCTTACTTTATTAAAAATATTTTTTATTATTTCATTCTCCACTCCGGTATTTGGACAAAAATTTACCATCGCTCGCATTCATTACAGTGGAGGAGGGGATTGGTATAGTGACCCAAGCAGTCTCCCAAATCTGTTAAAATTTGTAAGTGAAAACACACATATTTCTGTTGATGATGAAGAGGTACGGATTCGTCCTGCTGACCAAAATTTTTTCAAATATCCCTATCTTTATTTGACTGGCCACGGAAACGTAAGGTTTTCAGAAGAAGAAATTACGAAATTGAGGGAAACTCTTCTTCGTGGTGCCTTTCTTCACGCTGATGACAACTATGGAATGGATGCTTCGTTCAGGGAAGAAATGAAACGGATATTCCCAAACAAAGATTTAGTCGAATTACCCTATGACCATCCTGTGTTTCATGTTTTCTATGACTTCCCAAGTGGGTTGCCCAAAATACATGAGCACGATGGGAACCCCCCACAGGCTTTGGGTTTGTTTGATGAGAATCGATTAATGATTCTTTATACTTTTGAATGTGATTTAGGGGATGGCTGGGAAGATCCAGAGGTCCACAATGACCCAGAAGAAATACGACTGGAGGCGCTGCAGATGGGTGTAAATATTATCTATTACTCGATGACACAATAACCATGCTTCTTAAAGACAACCTTAAACGATTTCGTCACGCAATGATTAAAAAGGACCTCATACAATCCCTGTGGATGTCCTATGCTGTGTTATTAATTGTTTTCATTTCAGTGATAGTTTTGGAAAGCGTTTTTTATTTCCCCCCTAAAATAAAATATTTTATGGCTGGTTCGCTCTTATCTATCATTCTTTTGTGGATTATCGGATTGGGAATATGTACTATGTTAATTAAGACAAATTCTTTAAAAAGGTATCGATGGTCTCGTGTTGCACAATATTTAGGTAAAATTTCCTATACTAAAAAAGACTCTGTCATTAATGCACTCCAATTGGAGAACACAATGTCAAAAAGTTCATCAACTGGACTTAGTCATGCTTTCATTAGCAAGATAACAGACTCCCTTGCCCATATTGACCATAGGGCGATCTTCACGATTAATCCCAAGGGGAAATACTTCACATTATTTCTTCTTTTTCTTATCACTGTTGGGGGCACAGGATTAAAATATACAGCTGGGGATTCTATATATAGATGGTTTCACCTTCACCAGAAATTTGAAGCCCCAAAACCTTTTTACCTCCATTCTGAAACGGGTGACATACACCTTCTTGGTGGTGATAGTGCTGAAATTAATATAGTTGCCAGGCATTTACCACCAGACACAGTATTCCTAGAAATTATGCCCATCAATCAAGTGGACCAAAACTTAGAAAAGATTGAAACGTTGTTGATGAAAACTCAAATTGATACAAATGGAAATTATGCTTTTAAACTAAAAGATATCAATCAGGATTATACATATGGAGCTTTTGTTAAGGCAAATCATTTTTGGCAGGCCTGGAAGGAGGTGCGTTCACCCGAATACAGAATAATGGTCACGGACCGTCCAGCGATAAAAAGTTTTACGTTGACTTTAATTCCACCTGATTATTCCGGATTAGGCCCAACAATACAATCTGGTAATCAGGCAAACGTCCAGGGCTTAAAAGGAACAAAAATGATAGTCCACCTAACTTCAAACCGAAAATTAGCACAGGCCTTATTAAAAATAAATGATACCAACCATCCTCTTCAGATATCTGGGAAAAGAGGTGAAGGGGAATTGTTATTAGAAGAAAATAGTATTTTTACTATACATCTCTATGATAATCGAGAAATAACAAATCGTGATCCAATTCCTTATTATATTGAAATCATTCCTGATTTATATCCTCAAATTTCTGTGTATGAACCACACCCTATTTCTGAATTAGGTGATAATCAAATAATCCCTGTGCACCTTGATATTGAAGATGATTTTGGGTTTTCAACTTTACAGATTGCCTATGAAATCCGCCGCCCAACTTATATAGAGATGGACCCAATTATTTCCGTTTTTAAGGTTCCTGAAATTATTTCGAACAAACCCAAACAAACCGTTACCTTAGATTGGAATTTATCTGAATTAATGTTGATGCCTGAAGATGAAATCCATTATCATTTCGAACTTTATGACAATGACCAGGTATCAGGACCTAAAAAATCATTGTCCGGTAATTTTGTGGCCCGGCTTCCTTCCCTTGAAGATCTATTTCTCGGTGTTGAAAAAAAAGAAGAGCAACTCATTGAAGACATGAGTATGAACCTTGACGATATGGAAACCATTCAAAATCAATTAGAAGATGTTAAACTTGATTTGATAAAATCTAAAGACATGGATTGGCAGCAACAACAGAACATTAAAAATATACTTGAAGAAACTAAAGAAAAAATGGCATCTTTACAGGAAATGGCAGAAGCTATGGAGTCCTTAAAGGATGCAGCAGAAAAACATCAATTGTTTTCTCCTGAGCTTATGGAAAAGTTCAGTGAACTAAATCAATTGATGAATGAACTTATTTCTGAGGATTTATTATCAAATATTGAAAACATAGAAAATATTATGGAGCAAATGAATCCAAAAGATATGATGAATGCTATTTCTGAAATGGCGGAAAATATAAATCAAATTGAACAAGAATTAGACCGGTTTCTGGATGTCTTGAAACGCATACAAGCAGAACAAAAACTTGATGAGGTATCCAAACGACTCGAACAATTAACAGAACAACAGGATCACCTTGATCAAAATTTATGGGAAATGGATACGGATACTGACCCGTCCACTTTTTTACAACATGAACAAAGTGAGTTGAGGATTCAGGAAGAATTTAATCATATCCAATCTGCCATGGAGGAAGCAGCTGAACTAACAAGTGAATTCAGCCAGTCCACCTCTGAAGCTATGAAGGAAATGGCAGAATCTACACTGGTGCCATCTACAGAAAAACACATTGATAACACAGCATCACAGCTCAACAGTCAACAGCTAAATTCATCTCGAAAATCAAGTAAATCTGCGCTATCAGGCCTGTCTCAATTACACAGCATGGCTATGGATATACAACAGCAGTTTCAACAGGAAACATCGAAAGAAATGGCTGAAAAATTTCAAGAAATAATGTCCAATGTGCTTTCGTTATCAAAATCTCAGGAGCATCTAAGAAAAAAAACATCCAATACCCCCAGAAATTCACAACGGGTAAATAATTTAGCAGGACAACAACAAATCTTAAAAGATCAACTTTCACAAATAATGGCTGCAATGATGGAACTATCTCGAGAAACATTTGCAGTAACCCCCGAAATGGGGAAAAAAATGGGTAAAACATTTGCTGAAATGAATGAATCTATTTCTCGGCTTGCTGAGCGACATACTACATCTGCAAAAAACAGGCAGGATTTAGCAATGGAAGGATTGAATGAAACCGCTCTCAGTATTCATCAATCCATCCAGCAAATGCAATCCGGTGGGTCTGCCAGTGGTTATGAACAGTTTTTAAAACAAATGGAACAAATGGCAGGGCAACAACAAGGAATAAACAATCAGGGGATGCAGCTGGCTTTGGGGCAGCTTGCTGCAGGGATGCAGCAGTCCATGTTACAACAGATGCTTTCACAACAGCAGGGGGTGAAAAAATCCTTACAAGAATTAATGAAGGAAATGGCACAATCGGGCTCGAAAAAATTGGGGGATATGGGAGGAATAGGACAGGACATAGATGAAGTTATCAAAGACCTAAAACAAAGGCGCTATACCAGAAAAACACAAGACCATCAGCAGCGCATTCTCTCTAGGATGTTAGACAGTCAAAAATCCATGACTCAGAGAGGAAAAAAGGAAGAACGGTTAGCAGAAACCGCCTCCAAAATTATTAATTTGACAGGTCCATCCGGTCTCCCTGAAGACCTAGGGCAAAGACATAGCCTCACCTCAGAAGCCTTGAACCAAGCTATGCAGGCTGGATACACACAGGAATATGTGACCATGATTCGCCGTTATTTTAATGCCCTCAATCAATCATCCTTTTTAGAAACCCCTCCCAGTGATATCCCAAAATCTCCTATTATAAATGATGCAAAAAATGATTAAACCCATCACGCTCTTTATTTTACTTTTTCAGTTATCCTTTCCTTTCAGTCAAAGTAATTCTGGAGCACTCAGAACCGCTCAGCTAATGGAAAAAAGGGGAGAGACGGAAAGTGCTGTATCCATATATTCGGATATTTTGAAAAAAGATCACAATCAGAAGGCATATGTAAATTTGAAGAAAATTTATTCTCGCTTGGAACAATATAATGAGCTTGCTTCATTAATTATAATTTATAAAAAACGATTTCCACAAAAAATAGAGCCCTATCTTGATCTTGGAGAGACATACTGGAAATTAAAAGAAGAAACTTTGGCAAGAAAAGAGTGGTCTCTTGCCGAAGAAAAATTTGGGACTAATATTGATATATACAAAAAATTCTTTTATCTTTTTACAAGTCTTGGACTTTCTGATGATGTGCAATCTGTTATACTCAGGACAAGAAAAAAATTCAACGACCCATCAATTCTTTCAATGGAAATTGCAAATTACCATTATTCACGTAAAAGTTTTAAAATAGCCGTGATTGAATACCTTAATTATTTATCTTCTCATCCAGTACAAATAAAGATGATCACCGATCGAATCCTGCTAATCAGCGATGATAGAGATGCTCATGAAATTATTGTGAATGCTCTTAACAGCAGTATAAAAGTAAATGATATACTCTATAGACCCTTGTTAGCAGATTTTTATTTCAAAAATCAACATTTTGATAAGGCATTTTCTCAACATAAGGCATTGAAATTTTCAACGGAAAAAGATATTAATCGCTGGCTAGAATTTTCGAATGGACTGCGAATAGAGTCCCAATATGACATGGCTGTTTCAGCCTATAAAACCATCCTTGGGGAAACAAATGTTCAAAACTCTAATAAAGCTGTAGGTCAGGCTTTATTAGGATTGGGAAAAACGTTTGAGGATAATATTATTCCCAGTGAAGGCCAAAGTCTTTCATTTGTATCATTTTTTGGAGACAATTTGTTTTTTGAAGATCCGTTTTATCATAAACAAAATATTTCGGTTCGATCTTTGGATACAGCATTTGAGCTTTATGATTCACTTCTCACAACCATGCCATCTTCATTTTTCTCCACCTCTGCCTATCACCGTTTAGGTGAAATTCAATTCAGGCTGTTAAATGATTTTGATGGAGCTCTTAAATCTTATCGTGCTGCACTAAAATCTGCTACTAAATCAAAGCTGAGACAGGATATCCAACTGAGAATTGGTGAAATGTATTTGTCAAAAGGCGATTTGGATGAAGCTCAACGTTATTTTGGCAAATTGAAAAAAAGAGGGGCTAAGTTTCAATATAGGTTTATTTTGACCCAGCTCTTCTCAGGAAAAATTGATACAGCGTTCAGCTTACTTGAACAGACGATTGAAAACAGCCAACCTATTTCCCCTAATTTTAATGATTTATTAGAATTAAGAAATTTTATTTCACAACATTTTCACGATGGAACAGATACCGATAAACATGCTTTTGAATTATTTATATTTGGGGAGTTTTATCTTCGTCAAAAAAAACTATCTGAATCCGCAGCATCTTATGCGTTTATACAAGAGAACTATCCGGATGCCTCAATATCAGATGTTTCAATATTACGAGAAGCCCTGATTAGGTTAAAACTAAATCAATTACCTGAAGCAGAAATACTTGCTGAGCAATTAACAAAAACAAAATTAGTGGATAAGGGGTGGACTCTTTTAGGCGAAATTCAAGAGAAATTTAAGGGAAATCCAGAAGAGGCATTAAACTTTTATTATAAGGTCCTTGAGGAATGTCCTGAATCCTATTTAACAGAACCTGTCCGGTTACATATCCGTAAATTAAAAGATCACCCGAAAAGCTAATTGAAGATGAAAAAAATTATCTTTCCCTTTCTTATAACTTTTTCTTTTTCACAAAAAATCCTTATCCCTATGGATTTGACTCAAAAAGATCATTTAAAAGCTTATGGGGTAGCCTATCATGTCCTCACAGAACGAGTGAATGTAGAGTGGCTTCTCAATTTTCGGGGAGGCTCTTTTTTGATTGATCATTTCCCGTTTATCGTACAGGAGTGTCGTATTCGCGGTGTTACATTTGAACCTATTGATGGAAATACGGTTCTATCAATTTATGGTGAGATTGAAAGTAACAATATGGAAGTCGTTCTATTGGAAAAAGCACCAAATGTTGCTATTTATTCCCCCCCTAGCAAACAACCATGGGATGATGCTGTCACGCTTGCATTGACCTACGCAGAAGTCCCCTATAAAACAATTTGGGACGAAGAAGTGTTGGTTAGTGGTTTTGAGAAAATTGACTGGCTTCACCTTCATCATGAGGATTTTACAGGACAATATGGGAAATTTTATCGTAGCTATAATACCGCATTTTGGTATATAAAACAAAAGGAGGAGTTTGAAGCCCTGGCAATGAAGCTAGGTTTCCCCTCAGTTCATGAAGAAAAAAAAGCCGTGGCTCGTACCATAAAAAATTATGTGGGACAGGGGGGATTCCTCTTTGCAATGTGTTCTGCTACGGATTCTTACGATATTGCTTTAGCGGAGGAAGGGATTGATGCAGCTCACCGCGTGTTTGATGGAACCCCCATAGACCCAAATGCCCAAATCCGTCTTGACTTTTCCAAATCTCTTGCATTCACCGATTTTAATCTTATCACCGATCCCATGGTGTATGAATATTCAGATGTTGATTTCCCTCCGAGTAATAATCCCATAACAAGAGGTGCAGAAGCTGATTATTTCTCATTATTTGAATTCTCCGCTAAATTTGATCCAGTACCAACTATGTTAACTCAAAATCACGTATTTACTATTAAAGGATTTATGGGGCAAACAACTGGATATCATAAAAGTAAAATTAAAAAACATATCGTACTCATGGGAGAAGACCCTGCATCAGACCAGGTAAAATATCTTCACGGAAGTTTTGGGAAAGGCGCTTTCGCTTTTTTGGGAGGACATGATCCTGAGGATTATCGCCACTTCGTGGGAGATCCCCCAACGGATCTTTCACTTCACCGTAATTCCCCGGGATATCGTCTTATATTAAACAATGTTCTGTTCCCCGCTGCTCGCAAAAAAGAACGGAAAACATAGTGCAGATAAAAAAGGGGAGTTTTGAGCAATGTGTAAAACTATCCCAAATAATACCTGAGCTTGATTCGCCTTATGAAATAAATGAATATAAAAAACGATGTTGCGGCATACACCATCTTGCTCTCATTGCTAACATGAATGACATGCCTGTCGGCTTTAAAGTTGGTTATGATCGCTATAAAAATGGGAGTTTTTATAGTTGGATGGGTGGGGTTATTCCCAAATATAGACGAAATGGAGTTGCACACCAGTTGGCTAATTATCAAGAGTCATGGGCCAAAGATAATAGTTATTCATACATCCAGATAAAAACAAGAAAAAAACACAAATCCATGATTAAATTTTTATTAAAAAGAGGTTTTTTAATTAAAGACAAGATACCAATGAAAAGCCTATTGGAAACTCGAATCATTATGGAAAATTTATTAGGTTAATCATGTGGATCCAAAAGTCATTTTCAATTTCTTCTCATTCAAGAGGTTTTCATCTCATAACAGATGATGTTTTGAGAAACACTGAGGGAATAAAAAATATTAAAATTGGAATTTTACATCTGTTTATCAAACACACTTCTGCATCTCTCACTATTAACGAAGATGCAGACCCAACAGTCAGGGCTGACTTTGAATCTCACTTTAACCAAATAGTACCAGAAAACCAACCCTATTACAAACATACATTTGAAGGATCTGACGACATGCCCGCACATATAAAAACATCCCTTTTAGATACCTCATTGTCTATACCAATATCAAATGGAAAATTAGTTTTAGGGACCTGGCAGGGTATTTATCTGTGTGAACACCGCAATCATGGGGGAAACCGAAATTTTGTGGCAACGGCGTATGGGGAATAATATGGAACAGAAACTTATGATTATAATCCTATCTCCTGTTTTTTACAACGTTACATAAAAAGGGGGAATAAATGAACAAATGTTCAGATGACGAAAAAATGCATCAGTACATGGGGATTGAAATGAATATCCAAACATGGAATTTGCTAATGAAGAAAAAGCGATCAGAACAGGATGATCTACGAATGATTATGTTTGCCAAATCTTCCCTGTACCATTGGAAAAAATCAACAAATTTTCAACCTACTAATGAACAAAGAGGAGAGTGGCTGATTTCTAGAGTGCTTTCTATATTAGAAAAAGGAGAGACCGCATTATTTCACGCTAAAAACACTATAGCGCTGACAGAAAAACATGAATTGAAAGATTTTGACCTTGCTTATGCTTATGAAAGTTTAGCAAGGTCCTATGCAGCTTTAAAAAACAAAGACGAAAGTAAAATATGGTATAAAAAAGCAAAACAGGCAGGGGAAATGATTTCTGATAATAAGGACAAAGAAATCTTTAATGGTGATCTAAAAGCCGGACCCTGGTTTGATTGTTTAGACTAATGTTGTTTTTTTACTTCATTCCAAATACTGTCCATTTCTTCCAAGTTAGAATCTTCTACTGTTTTCCCTCTACTTTTTAATTCGTCTTCTACTGCCTTAAACCGTGTTGTAAACTTTCTGTTTGTTTTCCTTAATGCAGATTCCGCTGAAATATTTAGAAATCTTGCTAAGTTTACAAATGAAAAAATAACATCACCAATTTCTTCTTCTACGTGTGTTTTAATTCCATTAGATTGCGCTTCCTTCAATTCCTGAATCTCTTCATTAATTTTTCCCCATACTTGTTCAATTTTCTCCCAATCAAATCCTGCATAGCTTGCCTTTTCTTGTAAGCGCTGTGCCCTAGTTAAAGCAGGGAGAGATACAGGGACACCGTCCAAGCGGGACTCTCGTTTTTTCTCTTTATGCTTAGCAAATTCCCAATTTTGTTTGGCATGAAAGGATGCATCGGCTTTATCATCACCGAATACATGTGGATGTCGGCGAACTAGTTTTTCATTCACGAGATTCAGAGAATCATTAATTATAAACTCACCATTATTTTGAGCGATATCTGCCTGAAAAACAACATGAAGCAGAATATCACCTAGTTCCTCTTTTAATGAGTTGGTATCTCCTGACTCCACACCTTCGATTACTTCATACACCTCTTCAAGAAAATAAGGAAGAAGAGATTCATGGGTCTGTTCTTTATCCCAAGGACATCCATCCGGACCTCTTAGCTGACGAACAATATCTATTAATTTAGTAAATGATTTTTCCGCTGTTTTGTTATTCATTTATCATTTTTTTCAGCTGGAAAAATGTCTTTCCATATTGTGTTTTCAAGATATTGGTCTTCAAGATGTGTCATTTTGTTCATTGTATTGGACGTGTCATCTGTGTAACCAATCAGATGAAGCGATCCATGAATCATCAGTCTTGTTATTTCTTTTTCAAAAGGTTCATCAAATTTTAGGGCATTTTCTTTTGCTCTGGGAAAACTTATATAGATTTCTCCATCAATCTGTTGTTCAGATTTATCATTCAAGGAAAAGGCAATCACGTCCGTCAGATGGTCTTTCCCAAAATACTTTTTTTTTAACCGTGTCAATAACTCATCTTTCCCAAAAATGAGTGTTATGTTTGCACTAACAATATTTTGATCAGTAAAAACGTTTGTCAGAACTGATGCACAAATATCTTTTACCGGCGAAATAAATTCGGGATCTGTTTCAATTTGTAACCGAATCACGATTATGTAGATACCTTACTTGTTTCCGTTTCAGCGTCAGGATACTCTACCCGAATATGATAAATCCCTCTCAATACCGGAAGCATTCCTGTATTGCCATCCACGCTTCCTTTTATTTTCTTTAACTCGCTCAGTGTAAGAGGACATGTATCCATCTGTCCTTCATCAATTCGGTGTTTTATTATTTTATCAATCATGGCTTCAATTTTGATTATATCTGGGTTTTTTAACGATCTTACAGCTGCTTCTATTGCTTCACAAAGCATAAGGATTCCAGTTTCTTTTGTATTAGGTTTAGGACCTGGATATTGGAATACTTTCTTATCAACTTTTTCTGATTTCTCAGCATTTTCTACTGCCTTTCTGTAAAAATATTCTACCCGCGTTGTTCCATGGTGCATAGGAATAAAATCTCTAACAATTTTAGGAACTTTATATTCACGCGCTAGTTCTAACCCTTCTTTTACATGGTTTTTGATAGTTTTTGCACTCATCACATAAGTGAGGGTATCATGTTTGTTTTCCCCAGTATATTGATTTTCAATGAAATACTCGGGGCGTATCATTTTACCTACATCATGATAATAAGCTCCTACCCTGCACAGCAGCGAGCGGGCACCAATGGCATTTGCACATGCCTCAGCTAAGTTCCCAACAACAATGCTGTGGTTGAATGTTCCGTTGGCTTCCTGTTGCAACCTTTTAAGTAATGGGTGTTCAAAATCTAAAAGTTCAATTAATGTAAGATCGGTCGTAATCTGAAAGGCGATCTCCAATAAGCCTATCAACCCATATGTAATAATAGGAGCCAATATGCTTGTGATTATAAGAGGTAGTAAATCAATCCAAATGGCTGACCAGGGATTCCCCTTAAAAAGCCCCAAACCAATCAAAACAACAACGCTGATAAATAGAAGAGAAAATATTGTTGTGAAAACCTGAGTCCGTGTGCGAAGTTCTCTCACATTATACATTGCCATACTGGATAAGGTCATTCCAACAATAATGAAATCAAGATTATTCCCAATCATCACTGCATTAAGAATTGCCATTGATGTGGTACCCATAAATCCGATTCTGGCATCAAATAATATAGTGAGAGTCATGGCTGATACAGTAAGAAACAGAAAGTATGGTGAAAATCCAAGCTGAATCACTGAGAGATATACCAATACTGTCTCAGTCAAAAAAACCAGAGAAATGAGAAAAATCATTTTCCATTGTTGAAATATGGATCTTCGATAAACACTTAAAAATGTGAAAGCAAGTGAAATAATGGATCCAATAACAATCAATCTACCAAAATAACTTAAAAAAACTTGTGCCCCGGTTTTTCCTCCTTCTTTTTCACCAACAGCAGTTGCAAGTGACTCGAGTGTTAATAGCACTTCTTCACTGATACGTTCATTGGCATCCACAATTCTCTCATCTTTTAATATAGTTCCCTGGAAGCGAGGAACTCTGTCTAACCTTGACTGTTGTCTTCTTTCTGTTACTTCTTTATCATAAATGAGGTTTGGTTTCATGAATTCAACAATAAGATCATACCCTATTGTGTTCTGAATCTCATTTTTATTTGAATAGGATTGAGTTAATTCCTGTTTTGCCTTTATCCATGCTGATTCTAAATCATGATATTCATCGGCATTTGCCAAGACAGGGACCTTGCCTTGATCTATCATAGTTTTATCACTTTTTATATCTATTTTGGGAATGTCATAAATTCCCTCTGCCCATCGGTTCCTACAAATTTGGATGATTGTATTTTCAAATTCACTCAAATCATATTGTGGGCCTGTTTGATATCCCACATCAAAAAAAGAAGCCCAAGGAGTTTCGTTAATAGAAATAGAATATTGAGTTTCAATATTTAAATTCAATTGAGATAGTTCAATACTGTCTGCCTTAAAATCAGCTAAAACTATATCATAATTTTCATCATACCTGTATCGGTATACCAGATCTTTTGATTGGATATATTTACCCTTGGCTTCCATTATCTCTTCAGAAATAAGAAAAAAATTCTCAAGACTGTTTGTCCATTTTTGCACAAATTTTGTGTTACGTTTAAACACAAAGGGTTCCAATTTCAAAGCATTTTTCAAATCTGTTTTTAATTTTTCTTCTGACTTGAGAATTGGGAAGGTGAACGGTGCAATAATCGGTTCTCTTGGAATATCATTTAATTGGAAAAAATATTTTAACGCTTCCCCTCTAGGAAAAAAGAAAGATGATAAAACGACCAGGCTGGAGAGAATGACGGCCTGAGGCCAAAATTCATTAAGAACCGGGGCCGCTCTTTCAAATAAAGATAGCTTGCCGTATTTTTTCTTAGATTTTTTTAACACTTTTTACTATTTCTCTAGAAATGATTAGTCGTTGAATTTCGCTGGTCCCCTCCCCAATCTCCAAAACTTTTGCGTCACGGAAAAATCGTTCGACATCATATTCTTTTACATAACCATAGCCTCCATGAATCTGAATAGAATCAGTTGTTACATCCATAGCACATTCACTAGCAAATAATTTAGCCATTGCAGCTTCTTTTATTACATCTTGACCATTATCCTTCATCCATGCTGAATGATACACAAGCAGCTTTGCTGCTTCAATTCGTGTTGCCATATCGGCCAATTTAAATCCCACAGACTGAAAATGATTTATTTGTTTCCCAAAAGCTTCCCGCTCACATGCATAGTTCAGCGCTTTTGAATAAGAGCCCTCTGCTGTACCTACGGATAAGGCGCCAATGGAAATTCTGCCTCCAGTTAATGTATTTAAAAAGGTTTTAAATCCATCCTGAGGGTTCCCTATCATATTCTCTGCAGGAACACACATGTCTTTAAAGAACAATTGATGTGTATCACTAGCGCGCCATCCCATTTTTTTTTCTTTAGGAGAGATTATAAGACCGGGGTTATTTGTTTCTGTAATAAATGCACCCACCCCTATTGGCTTCCCATCTTCAATTATTTGTGCTGTGAGGTTTAAATAACCAGATATCCCAGAATTTGTGATAAATATTTTGCTCCCATTTATTACATATTCATCCCCATTTTTTACTGCAGTAGTTTTTGTGGCACCTGCATCACTGCCAGCTTCTGGTTCCGTCAAGCCAAATGCTCCCAATACTTTTCCTGAGGAAAGGTCGGGTACATATTTCATTTTTTGTTCTTCAGTCCCTGCTAATACAATAGGCATGGTCCCCAGCGATGTGTGAGCCGCAACAGTGATAGCAACAGAGGCGTCTACTTTGGCCAACTCCATAATTGCTGTTGCATAAGCAACAGTGTCCATTCCCACACCACCATATTTTTCTGGTACGGGGATTCCCATTATCCCAAGTTCCCCCATTTTATCGATTAAACCTTTTGGTATGTTTTCTGTTTTGTCCATTTCCCTTGCCAACGGTTCCACCTCATTTTCCGCAAAATCTCGAACCATATCCCTCAACATTTCGTGCTCTTCGGTAAAAAATAATTTATCCAAAATAATCCTCTTCCATTGGTCTCGTATTCACTTCACCATTTAATTGCAGCAGATGCCCATGTGAATCCTGCACCAAAGGCTGCTAATATAATAATGTCTTTTTTAGAAAATCTTCCTTGTTCATAGGCATCACACAGTGCAATAGGAATGGAGGCCCCAGTTGTATTTCCAAATTTGTGAATATTGCTAAACACCTTACTTTCTTCAATTCCTAACTTTTTTCTAACCGATATGGTAATCCGTTCATTCGCCTGGTGTGGAATAATAAGTGAAACATCATCAATAGATAAATCATTTTCATTCAGAGCTTCTTGAATAACTTCAGGAAATCGGCGAACTGCATTTTTAAACACTTCTCTTCCATTCATATAAGGAAAATGACGCCCCTCTTTTAACATGTCCACAGAGAGTCTAGGGTTTTCCCTTGATGTTGGGCCTTCACACCATAGCTCTTTCAAATATTTTCCCTGACAATGCAGATGTGTTGAAAGGATTCCCGTATCGCCATCGTGTTTTTTCAATATTACGGCTCCAGCCCCATCACCAAACAATACTGCCATATCTCGACCTTTTGTTGACATATCCAAGGCAGTAGATTGCACTTCAGCACCAATTACTAACACAGTTTGATATTTTCCAGTTTGAATAAATTGATCTCCAATAGAAAGAGAATATATAAATGCGGAGCAGGCCGCTTTTACATCAAAAGCAGCTATGGGTCCTATCTCTAATGCATCCTGAACCTGTGCGCTAACTCCAGGGAAAAAATAATCTGATGTTAAGGTTCCGACAATAATTAAATCTATTGTTTGTGGATCAATATCTGCCATTTGAATTGCTTTTTTTGAAGCATCTATAGCTAAATCAGATGTCCCTATACCCGGAGATATCCATCGCCTTTCCCTGATTCCACTTCGGCTTTGAATCCACTCATCTGATGTGTCCATATGTTTTTCCAATTCAGAATTTTTTACAATTCTATCAGGCACACTGTAACCTATTCCCTTAATTTTTGCTCGATTCATCCGTGAAAAATAATATCCCTAACATTCAACTGAATGGTAGTATTTACTTCTGTCACAGCAGTAATATCTTTAATTGAACATAAATCATGGAGTTCGGTCAGAGATGGTAAAAAAAATCTAGACTCTTTTTCTAATCTAAAAGTTTGATCAGACTGAGGATTTAGTGTTTCCCATTTCATTTTATAATAATTGAGTCAGTCTATAAGCCGAGTTCTGTTCTCAGGAATCTTAACGAAACCTGATTGATAGTTATTCACCTAGCCCCGGCGTTTCCATCGGGGTCACGCAATCTACCCGCTTCTCCTGTTGTAAAAACATTGATGCGAACCACATCTTGAAGCCTATTCGATCTTGCACCAGGTGGGGTTTACAAGTTGCTGATGTTTCCATCAGAACTGGGGGTCTCTTACACCTCCTTTTCACCCTTACCACGACACAAGGGTCGGGGCGGTCTGTTTTCTGCTGCACTTTCCATATCCTTGCGGACTCCTCTTGTTATGAGGCACCTTGTCCTGCGGTGCTCGGACTTTCCTCCCCAACATTTTGTCAGGGTAACTATCCGACCGACTCAATTATTTGTTTTAGGTTGTTCTTCCTCCCAAAATAAAAACCGACCACATACATCACAGTTATATAAATTGGAGTTTTCCTTAACAGAAAATATAATTTGTGGTGGAATTGCAGAACCACATCCTTCACAGGCGTTACCTCCCACCGCAACAACGGCCAATCCTTTTTTTCCTTTTAGAATGCGGTCATAGCGACTTAATAATGGTTGGGGAATTTCTTCTCGTCTGTTATTTCTTGCTTGTTCTAATTTTTTCTTTCTGTCTTCAGACTCAGCCATAGTTGATTCAAGCTTATCTATTCTGGTTGACAAGTCTAAAGTTAATTCCTCCAAACTTTCTTCTTGTAATTTAACTTTTTCTTTTAATTGACTTTTTTCTTCCATTAATTCAAGATCTTTAGTTTCCATTTGATCCACGGATTCTTTCAAATGGTCGATCTCAGCCATAAGAGCATCGTATTGCCTATTGTTCGCGACTTTAAACAATTGATCTTTTAGAGAATTAATTTTCTCTTTCGCACTAGCAATTTCTACTTCAATTTTATTTAGTTCTACCTCAATATGTTTTAAGCGGTCCTTCCCATTATCTAACTCCTCGATTAGCATCGCTTCCTTAGATTTAAGCTCCTCCACTTTCACCGGCAAATCACCCAGATAACTGCGAATTTCTGATAGATTATCATCTATGTTTTGAAGCTCTTTTAAATGATGAATAGAGTCCATTATTCTCCTTTTTTACTAAAACAAAAAATGCACCTAACAATAGGTGCATTGTATACAAAAATATATGTTTGAAATTTCTTCTTATTATTAACTTTCAACTGTTTAATCTTTCCATAAATTGTTGTATTAATTGTTTTCTATTATTAATTAATCCATATTTCTAAAAAATACAGGAACTAATTTAAATCAATTTTTATATCATAAAAACAATCATAGTTAATTGTGATATCCCTCATCATTAATTTTAGCGTTCAATTATTCTCTGAATTTTTATTATTGGCTTTTTAATGAGTTCACCCAAAATATCTGACTCTCTATTTGAAACAAGACACCTTGGTTCAAAAGAAAATGAAACCAACTCAATGATAAATGCGCTGGGGTTTAAATCCCTGAATCAGTTGACAAAATCCATTATTCCGGATAACATTCAGTGCGATCCGCCCCTTAACCCCAAAAAAGCACTATCAGAATCAGAAACAATAAAACGTCTCCAAAAATTTGCGGGGGAAAACTCTATTTACCGTTCATACATTGGCATGGGATATTATGGTACGATCGTTCCCGGAGTAATTAAGAGAAACATTTTGGAGAATCCCGGTTGGTACACAGCCTACACACCTTATCAGGCAGAAATATCACAGGGTCGATTGGAAGCACTGCTAAATTTCCAAACTATGGTATCAGATTTAACCGGTCTTCCTATAGCAAATTCATCCCTGCTGGACGAAGGGACCGCAGCCGCTGAAGCTATGACCATGTTTTTCAGTGCCACAAATGTGGCAGATAAAAACACGTTTCTGGTATCAGATGTTTGCCATCCTCAAACCATTGACGTACTTAAAACCAGATCAGAACCGTTGGGAATTATCCTAAAGATATTAAATCATGATAACTTTGTTTTCGATGAAACGGTTTTCGGTGCATTAGTTCAATACCCTGACACTGAAGGGTCAATCCAAAATCATTTTTCTTTATGTAATTCAGCACATGAGAACAAGTCTTTTATATGTATGGCCACAGATTTATTAGCGCTCACCCTTTTAAAATCTCCTGGAGAATTGGGGGCCGATGCTGCAATTGGAAATTCACAGCGGTTTGGCGTTCCTATGGGATATGGAGGTCCACATGCTGCTTTTTTCTCTGCAACAGAAAAATTTATGCGGAAATTTCCTGGAAGAATAATCGGTATGTCTAAGGACTCTCATGGAAATCCCGCTCTCAGGATGGCCCTTCAAACCCGAGAACAGCATATCCGGCGGGAAAAAGCAACTTCTAATATCTGCACTGCTCAGGTTCTGCTCGCCGTAATGGCAGGAATGTATGCTGTTTACCATGGCCCAAATGGAATCAGGAAAATTGCAAATCGTGTAAATCGTCTTACTGTCATATTGGCCGAATCTTTAAAAAAGGCTGGTTACGAATTAACCCATTTAGATTTTTTTGATACAATTCGTTTTAAGGCAAGCAAATGGGAAGAAAGTGCAAAAACCTCTGAATTAAACCTCCGAAACTTTGGTGACGGCACTATCGGGGTCTCTGTTGATGAAACCACAACTGAGAATCATATTTTATCCCTTTTAAGCGTTTTTAATGCAAAACCAATTGAGACAGATAAAGCAAGTATCCCTGAAACTTTAAAAAGAAATTCATCCTTTTTAGAACATCCAGTTTTTAATTCCTATCATTCTGAAACTGAGATGTTACGATATATGCATCGCCTGGAAGCAAAAGATCTATCTTTAAATACAAGTATGATTCCATTGGGGTCCTGTACCATGAAACTCAACGCTACCACCGAAATGGAAGCAATTACCTGGCCCGAGTTTGGGAATATTCATCCATTTGCACCAATTCACCAAACGAAAGGGTATACAGAACTCATCAACGAATTGGGTAGTTGGTTAGTAAGACTCACTGGATTTGATGATATTTCCATGCAGCCCAATTCTGGTGCACAGGGTGAATATGCAGGACTGCTATTGATTCGTGCTTTTCATTTGGCCAATGGGAATAGTCAGAGAAATATTTGTTTAATTCCTGCATCTGCCCATGGAACTAATCCAGCGTCCGCTGTTATGGCGGGGATGAAAGTTGTGATTGTCCAATGTGATAAACATGGTAATATTTCTAAAGAGGATTTAAAGAAAAACGCTGAGCTTTATTCAGAAAATCTCTCGGCTGTCATGCTAACCTATCCCTCCACACATGGAGTTTTTGAACATACCATTAAAGAAATCTGTGAAATCATTCACAATAATGGTGCCCAAGTTTATTTGGACGGTGCCAACCTGAATGCAATGTTAGGGCTCTGTAAGCCAGGTGAATTTGGAGGCGATGTTATGCACATAAACCTTCATAAAACTTTTAGTATTCCTCATGGTGGTGGTGGGCCAGGGATGGGTCCCATCGTATGTAAAGATCATTTGGCACCCTTTTTACCTGGACACTCTCAAATTGAAACAGGCGGCGGAAAAGCAATTACCGCTGTTTCATCTGCGCCATTTGGAAGTAGTAGTATTCTTCCAATTTCATGGGCATATATGGCTATGATGGGCGAAGATGGTCTTAAAAAAGCCACACAAGTTGCAATCCTCAATGCTAATTATATGGCAAAAACACTGGGAACTCATTTCCCAATTCTTTACCGTGGTGTCAGTGGGTTTAATGCTCACGAATTTATTGTTGATCTCCGGACCCTAAAAAAAGCATCCGGGATCTCTGATGAAGACGTGGCCAAACGACTTATGGATTATGGTTTTCATGCGCCAACAATGTCTTTTCCTGTCCCGGGAACACTTATGATCGAGCCAACTGAAAGCGAGGCCAAGGCAGAGCTGGATCGTTTTTGTATGGCAATGATTTCCATTAAAAATGAGATCAAAGATATAATGGATGGAAAAATAGACGGAAAAGATAATCCATTAAAAAACGCACCACACACAGCTATGCATGTTACCTCAAACAGCTGGACTCATCCCTACAATCGTAAACAGGCAGCTTACCCGGCCCCCTGGCTGAAAGATCATAAATATTGGCCTTCAGTTGGCCGGGTTGATAATGCGTTTGGAGATCGAAACCTGATTTGTACCTGTCCAACTACTGATGATTATAAAAATTAAATGTTCTATATTACTGAAGAGATTCTTGTTCTTCCATTAACCTCAAATATTCACTCTCTAGCTCTGTCGTGGTTTCCATTGCCTTTTGCAGTTTTTCATAATCATCCACGCATTTCGGACTCTCGGCAATAGACCGCTGTTTCTCTAATTCTTTTTCAATGGTTTTAAATCGTTTTTCAATCCAGGATAATCTGTTTCGGATTTTTTTTCGCTCTTTATAATTAGATTTGTTTTTAAATCTTTTTTCTTTTTTGGGAGAGGATAGCAAACCAGCATCCTTACTTTTTTTCCACATATAATAATCATAATTTCCTTCAAACAGGCGGATGCCGCCGCCGCCAACCTCACAGGTTAGGTTAGTTACCTTATTCAAAAAGTGACGGTCATGGGAAATACAAACAATAGACCCGGTGAACTGGACTAAGGCCTTTTCCACTACATTTCGTGAAATCATATCCAAATGATTTGTAGGCTCATCCAGTAAAAGTAAATGAGATGGTTCCACCAACATTCTCGCCAGTGCCAGTCTTGCTTTTTCTCCGCCCGAGAGTACTTTTACTAATTTTTCGATTTCATCCTTTTTAAATAAAAAACTTCCTAAATAGGTACGTATTTCCGTCTCTGTCCAGCCAGGGCTGACCTTACAGATAGTTCCATAAACTGTTTCTTCTGAATCAAGAATTTCCAATTGATGTTGGGCATAATATGCGCAATCTACCCGATCTCCAATTTGGATTTCTCCCAATGTCACACTCTCCACATCTGCTAACAATTTCAACAGCGTGGATTTCCCCGCTCCATTGTGACCCACTAAACCAATTTTTTGCCCCCGCTTAACGGATAAATTCATTTGATTGAAAACCTCAACCTTACCAAAATGCTTGGTTACATTTTTGCATGAGGTAATATTCAGCGGTGGTCGGCTTGGCTGGGGAAGAATAAGATTCATTATTTGGTTGTCTTCTGTGGGCAGCTCGATCTTTTCCATCTTTTCCAGCATTTTTATTCGGCTTTGAACCTGCGTTGCTTTTGTGTTTTTATACCGAAATCGTTCGATGAATCGCTCTGTTTCCTTGATTTGTTTTTGCTGGTTCTTGTATGCTGCACGATGTTGCTCCAACCGCACTGTCTTATCATTTTTGTATTTAGTATAATTACCATGATAAAGGGTAACTTCCCTCTGGTCAATCTCAATGATGTGGTTCACAGATCGATCTAGAAATGCCCTGTCGTGACTAATTACAACCATGCCCCCTTTCCAATCACCCAAAAAGGATTCCAGCCAGATAGTGGCCTCAAGGTCCAGATGGTTTGTGGGCTCATCGAGGAACAAAATATCTGGTTCTTGAAGTAAAATTGCCGCCAGGGCAACTCGCATCCTCCAGCCTCCACTAAAAATATCCATTGGGTCGCCAAATTGCTCTTCCTTGAATCTCAATCCGCTCAAAATCTTTTTGGCTTTATCCTCAAGTGTCCACCCGCCCAGCGCTTCAAACCGGTTTTGAATAGTACCCAATCGTTCAATTAATACCATGTTTTCAGGGTCAGAAGCTATCTCATTCGATAGGGCCAACAACTTTCTTTCCAAATTCTGTACTTCTGGATAGGCAGCCAATACTTCTTCCAAAATGGAATGATTTGACCCAGAAACTATATCCTGTGCTAAATACCCAATCGCAATAGATTTCTCAACCTGTACGTTTCCAGAATCAGGTGATTCGTTTTGTAACATGATCCTGAGTAAGGTAGTTTTCCCGGAGCCATTTGGCCCAACAAGACCGGCTCGCATACCCTGTTTAATTGTAAGAGTTACATTGGTAAATAAATCTCCATCCGGAAAGGTTTTAGATAGGTTTTCAAGGTTTATCATTTATTTGTGACTGTGGAAAGGACGTGTGTGCCGATACTCAAACAATGTCACCAATAACAAACGTATTATGGTTATCAATTA
Organism: Fidelibacterota bacterium; assembly: GCA_034408645.1. Taxonomy (GTDB): domain Bacteria; phylum Fidelibacterota; class Marinisomatia; order Marinisomatales; family AB-629-J13; genus AB-629-J13. Next base: position 28,296 of record DASCRE010000239.1, read on the forward strand.
ATTTTACGTCCTGTATTGTGTTTATGAAATTAGTCCCTGTTTTTACCTCAACCTGAATATAATTATCAGTGTGCCCCAGAATTTTTCCATTTTTTATGTTCTCAAATAAAACTGGACGATTTTTGTTTATAAATTGGTCGTTGAAATGTCTTCGCTTTTTATCTGATAAAATATGGAGCATTTTGCTACGCTCATCTTTTATTTCTTTTGGTACCACTTCACCCATCTCAACGGCGACTGTGTTTGATCGTTCTGAAAATGTGAATACATGGAGGTATGAAATTTCCAGCTCGTTCAAAAAATTGTGTGTTTCAAGGAAGTCATCTTCAGTTTCACCGGGAAATCCCACGATAACATCTGCACCAACACATGCATCAGGGATATTAGATTTGATTTTTTTAACTCGAGCCTCGTAATTTTCTTTTCTATAGCGTCGTTTCATTTTTCTTAATATTTTATTGGAACCTGATTGTAATGGCAAATGAAAATGAGGCATAAATTTTTTAGATTTAGCACAATATCCAATAATTTGATCTGTTAATAAATTCGGTTCGATTGATGAGATTCGTATTCTGTCTATTCCTTCTAGTTTGTTCAATTCTATCATAAGATCAAAAAATGTTTCTTTGCTCCCCTTTCCAAAATCACCAATGTTTACACCCGTGAGTACAATTTCCCGGGTATTTGTTCCTGCCACCTCCTGAGCCATCTTCATTGTGCTTTCAATAGTGTTATTTCTGCTCCTACCTCGTGCCAAAGGAATTGTGCAAAATGAGCAAATGTAATCGCAACCATCCTGAATTTTTAAAAAGGATCTTGTTCTTTCACCCGAAGAATAAGAAGGAACAAAGGAGTGTATATGATCAATATCTGACTGTATTATTTTCATACCACCATCTAAATCAATGTTGTTTATGTGATTTATTAGATTGAACTTTTCTTCTGTACCCAATACAATGTCTACTCCGTCCATAGCGGCAATCTCATTGGGCTTAAGCTGGGCATAACATCCAATAACTACGATAGATGAGTTTGGGTTCCGACGTTTCGCTTGGCGAATCAGTTTGCGAGCTTCTTTGTCAGCGTTTTCTGTGACCGAACATGTATTAATAACATAAATATCTGCTTCGCTTTGGTAAGCTACCTGTTCAAACCCCTGACCATTAATATCACGGGAAATAGTAGATGACTCTGAAAAATTTAGTTTACATCCCATTGTGTGGAATGCAATCCGTTTTGTTGGAGTACTCATTTTTTCGTTTTTATAAATTTATTTACGGAAGTATTGTTGTAATCTGAACACACTAACATAAAATCACCTGAATATTTACAATAAATCGGGAACAAAATTACAATAATATTTGTTTCTACTCTTGGAAGGCATTTAGTACTCGTTTTGGTAAACCCAATAGAAAAACAAACCAGCTCCAAAACGGTTTATTGTTCAATAATTTCAGCCTTAAAATAATTTGCAATTAATGATATTTATTTTGCAAGATTGTATCGATATTTTTAATCTAATTAGAGAGGAAACATGATATGAAAAAATTACTACTTACAATGGCTGTATTGCTTATGGTTAGTGGAGCAATAGCTCAGGTAGGGGTCTCCAGCGAAAAAATAGACCAAAAAGAAAATACAACCAAAAATAAATGTTCATACGAACAAAACACAACTGGTGATAAGGGTGTTGAAAAAACCTGCTGTAAAAAAGGAAAAGATTCCTCTGCCCGTTCACCCTGGTGGAGTATTTTCAAAAAGGAAAAAAAATGTGACCGCCAATACAGTGAGAAGAAAAAAGGATGTAATTTGGAGGGGAAAGATAAACAAAAAGGGTGCTGCAAAAAGGCTTGACCGGTAATCTGCGCTAACTAAAACATAAAGAGTTCCTTTATTTTAACTCTATAAACGGAATACCTTTTAAGTTGGATCCTTGAGGGGTTCTATATAAAAACTTACACACCAACATAAAATAAATAGAAACATATAGGACCATAACCTAATCAGGTCTTTTTTGTGTTGACAGAAGTCGGTCTCATTACCTTGTTGGTAGACATTAGTCCTTCACAGGCTTTTTTTGTATTATAATTAGAATATTATTTGTTATTGAATATATGAGAAAAACAAACTACAGAAACATTGCAATAATCGCCCATGTAGATCATGGAAAAACCACCCTTGTGAATGCAATGTTAAAGCAGAGTGGTACTTTTAAGGCTCATCAGGATGTAGAGGATAGAGTAATGGACTCAATGGACCTTGAAAAAGAACGTGGCATTACAATCACCGCAAAAAACACAGCAATATTTTACAATAAAGTGAAAATCAATATTCTTGATACTCCAGGTCATGCCGATTTCGGAGGGGAAGTAGAAAGAAGTTTAAATCTGGTGGATGGTGCTCTATTGCTGGTCGATGCCAGTGAGGGGCCCTTACCTCAAACACGGTTTGTCCTGAAGAAAGCCTTAGAAAAAGATTTACCAATTATTTTAGTCATTAATAAAATTGATAGAACTGATGCTAGGATTAGTGAGGTCATTAATGAAGTATATGACTTATTCATTGATCTCGATGCCTCCGATGAACAAATAGAGTTTCCAATTATATATACCAATGCCAAACAAGGAACAGCGCACATTCAAATTGAGAATAAATCTACAGGCCTAACCCCCTTGTTTGAAACCATTCTTGAAAACATTAAAGGCCCTCTTGTCTTTGATGATTATAAACCTCAGTTTTTAATCACGAGTTTGGACTATGATCCCTATGTGGGACAAATTGCTGTTGGAAGGCTTAATAATGGTAAATTGTCTATGAACAAATCCTATTCATTATGTGCCGCTGGAAATTATAAATATAATCAAAAATTTTCCGCCCTTTATACCTTTAAAGGTTTAGATAAAATACGGGTCGAAAATGTAGAAGCAGGAGACATCATTGCTTTTGCTGGAATAGAGGGGATTTCCATTGGTGATACTATTTCTGATAATGAAAATCCAGAGCCATTGCAAAGAATAAAGGTAGATGAGCCCACAGTATCAATGTTGTTTTATGTCAACGATAGCCCTTTTGCGGGGAAAGAAGGTAAGTTTTTAACCACCAGACATTTATCTGAACGACTGGACAAAGAAATACTGAGAAATGTTTCATTGCAGGTATTATCTACGAAAAGGACTAATGTGTTTGAGGTACGAGGGCGGGGTGAACTCCAAATGGCTATATTAATTGAGACGATGAGAAGAGAGGGATACGAGTTTATGGTATCAAAACCCCAAGTGATTACCAAAGAAAAAAACGGTAAAACTCTTGAGCCGATGGAAAAAGTGTTTTTGGATGTTCCTGAAGATAAGATTGGAATCTTAACTGAAAAACTTTCTGCAAGAAAGGGAAGGATGACAAACCTTCAAAATCACGGAACAGGCCGTGTTAATCTCGAGTTTTCAATTCCATCAAGGGGTCTTATAGGTTTCAGGTCTCAATTCATGACTGATACAAATGGAGCGGGTATAATGAATAAATTGTTTGATGGGCATGCATCCTGGTTTGGCCCTATTCCTCAAAGAAATTCGGGCGCACTGGTTTCGGACCGTAACGGAAAAGTTACAACGTATGCTTGTGTTGGAATGGTTGATCGTGGTGAATTGTTTTTAAATGTAGGTACAGAAGTGTATAGTGGTATGATCATTGGTGAGCGCAATAGAGAGGGTGATCTGAACATTAATATCACAAGAGAAAAAAAACTTACTAACATGCGTGCTGCCGGGTCTGATAATACAATAACTCTTCGGCCCCCAAAACAGTTATCACTTGATCAGTGTATTGAGTTCATTGCTGAAGATGAGCTGGTAGAAGTAACACCTGAAAACATTAGGCTAAGAAAAATGGAATTGAATCAAAACAAACGAGCGTCTGAAAAAAAACGCAGCTAAATCTCTACTTTAGTGGAATTCCTTGTTTGTGAAAAAATTCTCCATCTAATCGTTTTCAAAAAACATTAAAATAGTATAAGTCATCCGCTGAATGATTGGCGGCATTACCATTTTATCTTTTAACCAATTTATATGAATTTAATTATAAGTTCCCGACTCAAGAACAGGCTCCCCACTTTCCTTTCAAGGCACACAATATAAATGGACAATTTTAAACAGACCCGACTACATCCGGATATTCTTAAAGCTATCACTGAAATGGGTTTTGAAATACCCACCCCAATCCAAGCCAAAACCATTCCGCATTTAATGGCGTCTTCCCATGATTTGATAGCGACAGCACAAACAGGGACAGGAAAAACCGCTGCCTTTGGTCTGCCATCCATCCACTTAACAGATATGAAGGATAGGAGAACACAGACTCTGATTCTGTGTCCCACCCGGGAACTATGTATACAAATAACCAAGGATTTTGGCAATTTTTCAAAGTACATCAATGGGATGAATATTCTAGCCGTTTACGGCGGTTCCAGTATCCAGACCCAGATCAAATCATTAAAAAAAGGTGCCCAGATTGTTGTTGGCACCCCGGGACGGACAAAAGATCTTATTAAACGAAAAAGATTAGATATCTCTCATGTGGCACGTGTGATTTTGGATGAGGCAGATGAAATGCTTACCATGGGATTCAAAGAAGATCTTGAAATGATCCTTGCCCAGACACCGAAGGAGAAACAAACCCTACTCTTCTCCGCAACCATGTCAAAACGGGTGGTGGAAATTACAAAATCCTACATGAATAACCCTCTAAAAATTGCTACAGCACGAATGAATATTGCCGCGGAAAATGTCCACCACATCTATTATATGGTAAATGCTAAAGATCGCTACGAGGTGATAAAACGTATCATTGATGTTAATCCTGAGATCTATGGTATCGTCTTTTGCAGAACGCGCCGTGAGACGAAAGAGGTGGCTAATAAACTCATGCACAACGGATATAACGCGGACACCCTTAACGGGGACCTATCCCAGGTGCAGCGGGATGAAGTGATGGGACGATTTCGGAATCGTCAATTGCAAATCCTTGTTGCTACGGATGTGGCCGCAAGGGGGCTGGATGTGGATGATCTTACTCATGTGATTAACTTTAACCTTCCCGATGATGATGAAATCTATGTTCATCGAAGCGGCCGTACCGGAAGGAAGGGAAAAAAGGGTATATCTATTATAATTATCCATTCGCGGGAAATGCGGAAGATGCGGGAGATTGAGAAAAAATCCAGTATCACATTTGTCCGAAAATCGGTTCCTGTCGGATTAGAAATCTGTAAAAAACGGCTTTATACACTCATTGATAAAGTTGAAAATGTTGAAGTGGACGAACAACAAATCAGCCAATTTATGCCTGATATTTATAATAAATTAGAATGGCTCGAAAGGGAAGAGTTAATCAAGCATTTTGTCTCTACAGAGTTCAATCGCTATTTATCTTATTATAAAAATGCCAAGGATATCAATATACCCGGAGATGGTATGGGGAAAAGATCAAGCAAGCGAGAAAAACGAAGCCGAAAAGAACGGCGGGACACCTCATTCACCGGTTTTTATATTAATGTGGGATTCCGGCATAAACTGAACCCAGCGAAACTCATTGGTTTGATAAATGAATGTTTGCGATCCAGCGATGCTGTGATTGGGAAAATTGAAGTGATGAAAACATCCTCCTTTTTTGAAATCGATAATAAATGGAAATCGAAACTGTTTGTGGGTTTCAATGGTAAAAAATTTAAAGGAATTAGCTTGTTAGTAGAAGAAGATAAAGGTCGCACAAAAAATAAAAAAAGATCGAAAGAAAAATCGAATTATCGGGATTATAAGGTAGGTCGTGCCAAAGCCCGTAAAAACCGCAATAAGGGCGGTGCCCGAAAAAGAATGTAAATTATTGTAACAATAATTCTAGGTACCTTCTTTCGTTAATAAAAATAGAAAAAGTTGCGTGAGTCTCATAACCCGATAGGTGATTTTAATTGTACTGAAATGCATCTTCTAATGGTACATCAAAAACTTTAACTATTCGAAATGCAAGTTCAAGTGATGGTGAATATTTTTGAGCTTCAAGTGCAATAATCGTTTGTCGTGTGACACTTGCTTTTTCAGCTAACTCTGCCTGAGTCATTTCATTAGCATCAAATCTCAACCGACGAATTTGATTCTTTATTTTTTGTTTTTTCATCTAGATATTTTTTCTATAATTAAATAGCTGAGTTAAGGATTTTCCAGTTGAAGATAAAAGTACTATAATAAACAATATTATAGCGATTTTTTGGGGAGTCAATTCACCAAATTTTTCTTGGTAGAGTACGTTGAAAATAATTA
>DASCRE010000240.1:0-2053 GCA_034408645.1 Fidelibacterota bacterium
TCTTAATGGATGTCTTATGACGGTCTATAATTATTTTTATTTTCGTGGAACACAGCTGGGGCTTGCAGGTGCGGGAGGAGTTATAGTAACAACTCTCAATCCAATCATCACCTCTCTATTGGCAGTAATAATCTTTAAAGATATATTAAAATCAAAAGATGTTTGGGGTGCAGTTCTTGGCCTGACAGGTGGCGCATTTATTATAAAAATATGGTCAGTGAACTATTTTGATCTTGTTCAAAATGGCAACATTCACTTTCTATTGGCTTCAACATCCTGGGCATTTGTAACATTGATTACTGCATCATCCAAGAATAAAATTCACTTCATACCGTATAGTTTTTGGTCCATATCTATAGCTGGAGTATTTTCATTTTTTATCTCTATAAGAGAACCTATTCTTTCTGTTTTCAACTATGGATGGAGTTTTTGGCTGAATCTATTTATTTTGTCAGCTGGGGCCATGGTATTTGGTACAACCGTATATTTTTTAGCAGCGGTTCGGTTGGGGTCCAGAAAGGCCAGTGCCTATATTTTTACTGTTCCGGTAACGGCAATAGGGTTCAGCATGATCATACTTGGTGAACACCTTGATTGGAGCACAGCAGTTGGAAGTCTTTTTGCTGTGTCAGGTGTTTATCTGATCAATAAATCCTAATTTAGGTTTGAAGATTGTATATGGTTATCTTGCGTGTAAAACAGATATTTTATTGCTGGCAAACTCAAAACTGCCAAAGAGCATTGTGCAGTAAAAAGCATTTCCTATCAATGTCCACCCAAAAAAAGGAAGAGCGGCAACATAACATGATATCAATCCACTAAGTGAAAGGGGATACATCAACCCCCCTATCCAGACACCAAAATTAGAGAGTAGAAAAAATATAATGGACGCAGAGGCTCCAGATAATCCTACAGATTTCATAGTAACATTTTTCATTGTGAATCTTCCTATGAGAACGATAGCTATAAAACTGATATAGATCCAAATATGACCTGATGAAAAAAGAACGAACCCTTGATAATATTCGGTATAGACCAGATTATTTAAGATGAGATCGCTGACCCACAATGCCCCTAGTGGTAATATAATCGCAAGGGTACGGCTGGACACATATGCTCCACCAAACAATGCCATGGCTCCCACTGCCGTAAAATTTGGTGGGTGGGGGATTAAACGGCTGAATGCAGCAAGAATAAGCAGCCCCGCTAAAATAAAGTGCCTAGTGGATAATTTTTCACTCATCATTTATTTCTCTTTAATGAAAGTGAAAATTAACCACGATGGTTTTATCTTTCCTAAATGAAAACCAATTAAAATTTATGTTACCCCTATGAAGTCCAACCACTCTGGAAAGTACGATGATAATAACGAAATATTTTTTGCCTAATAATTTTGACATTTATTTCTATTACACACTAAATTTTTATAGTTCGTTTATTCAATCATTCAATTTTATAAAGAAAGTTACCCGATATGAAGGGATTAAAATCTAAAAAGAGAAAAAATAATCAATCTTATCTCGAAATGTTTGAGAAAGGGAGAGACCTATTTAATCAGGGTGAGATCTATCAAGCTCACGTCACCTGGGAACATATCTGGAAAGGAGGGGATGCAGATGTCCGGAAAAATATTAAAGGATTTATCCAGTTAACCGGCGGTCTATTAAACAACAGCTATGGGAAAAAACAAGCTACAGAATATCTGCTTCTTAAAGCAATGGAAAACATAAAACATACAGATAAGTTATCCGAGAATTTGGATTTGGAATCAATTATTAAACAGATAAATCAGTATACAACAGAAATGCGCCAAGGCGTCAGATACAGGAAAAGCGTACCTATATCTTTATAAATTTTGTCATTTAAATAATACGGAGTATTGTCAACTCTTGACAAAAAAAGAAGGCCCTGTTGCCAGAGCCTTCTTAATCGATTTTTTAGATGTGTGGTATTTAAAACTGGACCGATAAACCACCCTGTATGGTCATTCCACTAAATCCAAACTGGTTTACTTCCCACGGATATTGAAATCTGCCACCCAGGTCAGCCTCAA
>DASCRE010000241.1:0-1886 GCA_034408645.1 Fidelibacterota bacterium
ATAACTTTTAGTGAACCCATTCGAAATATAGATAATAGCGAAATAACAAATTCATCTGCAGCTTCTCATGTTTCTTTAAAATCGGTTAATTCTGAAGGCGCTGACTTTGTATTCAGTACCGAAATAAATGAGGATAAAACAGAAATAAAGATAACGCCACTATTTAATTTTGATGCACAAAAAGTAATATATGTTGGCATTGGATCAACGGTAGAAGATGATGCTGATAATGCAATATCCTTGACTAGTTCAACTTTTAGAACAGGTATGGGAGCAGATTTGACAGGACCAATTGTTGATGGTGTTACTTCACCTAATGCAAATACCACCTACACGGCGGGTGATTCAATTACAATAACCATAACTTTTAATGAAACAGCTTATGTGACAGGGGAACCACAGCTATTATTAGAAACTGGTGTTACTGATGGAATAGCAAGTTATTCATCTGGGTCGGGGACCAAGACGCTCTTCTTCAATTATCTAATTACTTCTGCACATAATAGTACTGACCTTGATTATAATAATGTAGATGCATTGACATTAAATGAAGGTAAAATAAAGGATTTTGTTGGGAACGACGCCATACTTACACTGCCCGAGCCTGGAGCAACTGGTTCACTTGGTACTAATAAAGCGATTATAATCGATAATATTGGTCCTTCAGTCAAATGGGTTAATTCAACGACAGAAAATGGTGCTTATAACGCAGGTGACACATTAATAATAACCATTAATTTTGATGAAAATGTGCTTGTGACTGGCACTCCACAGCTCAATTTAGAAACAGGGTCAACAGACGGTACAGCAAGCTATGTGAGTGGTACTGGCGATACATTACTTGTTTTCAAATTTGGCATTGATTCACTGTACAATACTGACCACCTGGATTATTTGAGTACTTCAGCTTTAGAATTGAATAGCGGTACGATGAAAGACGCTGTTGGAAATAATGCCACCTTAACTCTACCCGCACCTGGAGCGGTTAATTCTTTAGGTGACAACAAGGCAATCATGATTGATAATGTAGCACCCGTGATCTCTTTAATAGCTGAGGGAGGGACAGATGGTGTTGATATTGACTATCAAGCTTCTTCAAATTCGCTTGCACTTTCATGGATGGGAACTGATTCTGTTTCTGGCATATCAAAATATGAATATGCATTGGGTACTCAATCTGGCAACTTCGACATTATAAACTGGAAAGATACTACGATCGTTAATTCTGCTGTGATTAGCGGTCTATCGCTTTGGGATGCAACCAAATATTTCTCTTCGGTAAGAGCGACAGATAAAGCGGGTAATATGTCATCCGTACTATCAGGGGATGGAATTACTATTGATTTATCTGCACCAATGGTAGGGACTGTAAATGATGGAACGGGAGAAGATATTTGGGCAACAGTATTCGACAATAAATTATCTGCAAACTGGTCAGGCTTCAGTGATGCCACTAGTGGTATTGCCGATTACGAGTTTGCTATAGGTAGTTTCTCAGGAGGAACCGATATCAAAAACTGGGTAAGCAATGGTTTAGATTCAACAGTCACGGTGACAGACCTTTATCTGACATACACGAACACTTATTTTGTATCTGTCAGAGCAACAGATTTAGTAGGGAATGTATCCAATGTTGCTACTTCTAATGGTGTGGTTGTTGACACCTACCTTGGTTCGCCATCAATCACTGCTGCATCCATAGAAAGCAATTCAACGTTGCCTGTGCTTACTAACACTAAGGTTAGCTTTAGTATATCTGAACCCATAATGGCAGCCACTTCCATAGTAACATCAAATTTAGGCGATACAGTTTCGAGTACACTAAGCATTGAAAATGATACTGAAATCTCCGTGGATCTTGCGGCGCCCTTCACCAGCGGTGATCA
>DASCRE010000242.1:0-1564 GCA_034408645.1 Fidelibacterota bacterium
CCGGTACATGCCGGAATACTCCCCACAAATTGATTACCAGACATCCAAGATAGGGACAAAGCTTGAAAAGGTTGATCATTATAACGAAAAAGGATCTCAGCATTTATTGAAGAAAGTTCTTCTCCGGTGATAGGAATAATTGAAGAATTTATTTCAACTCCCTGTGATCCTGGGTCCACTTCACTAGCAGGTGGAATATGAGCAATAAATATCATTTCCCGGTCTCCAATCCCTTTTGCCCTGCAGTGCAGTGCATCGGTTGATTCCCAACTTCCGGTAAAGCCAACAATCTCATACCCCGGCATCGCTTCCTCATATATATCAATAGCATCATCATCCCACGAAGATCCTGTTATGGGTACCAACACTTTATTATTTAATATAATAGAATTTGTATATGGTTGATTTTGAGGTGTGTAAACCCTATAAATTTCATAGGGAGTGTTAAAGGCAGTTGCTTGCTCTGCAAAATAATTTACAACTTCTTCGATCTCATCGTATTGAGAGTGACTTGAAGGAACAGATCTGATAAGAATCTTGTCAAAGTCTAAAAATTTAGACCAGCAGTCGATGTGATCAATGTAGGTATTATTCGGATCATCTATGACATGGTAATTGGGTACACCTAAATAATTTTCTATTTTATTCCTTATCTGATTTTGAGATTGGGATGGATTCTCCTCAAAGATTAGAGTAGACGAAGCGGAAATACCCATTCCATCAGTCATGTAATTTCCACCGGCGGTAATGACATTCATTCCATAAAGACCTATACCAAGAAAATCCGCCATTTCGATGGGAATATCATTATCATATGGCCGGGGTCGATTATAGGGAAAATTGACGATTGCTAAATCCTGATTACCATCAATGATATACCATGGTCCGTAGTCACGCGTCCAATATGAGTTACTTGGTGCAATCAAAAAATTACAGTTATTAAGATTGACACCATTGGAAGAATATTGATTGGTGACATTATTTTGCTGCCCGCTAGATGAAACAATTGTTGTGACCATGATATCTTCAGACATCTCTGCGATGATAGAATAAGAAATTCCAAATGGATATCGAATAAGCACTCCTTCCATTGGACCAAATTCAGGGATATTAATTACAGGACCAACAGGCGGATCTGTTTCATAAAATTCTCTACTATTACTTACATGAATTAATTTCTCTTCAGGCGTAAGCCAATGCGGATAAGAGTTAGGGTTATTTTCAAACCATTCCTCTGTTTTTTGCTTTAGATCATTATTATTTAATATCTGACCGAATAAATAAAACGGTAAACACATAAATAAATAAAAACTAAAAAATTTAAAGGGTTTGTTAGAAAACATAACTGATTTATATCTATTTCATTAATATCATTTTTTTCATATCACGATATGAGTCTGTTTCAATTGTATAGAGATAGACTCCAGCTGGAACTTCTATACCTTTGTCAGATATTCCTTTCCAGGTCAGAGTATGAAAACCTGCATTAAAATGACCAGAGGTCAATAAAGATATTTTTTGTCCCAACAGATTATAAATTGATATGTTTAATTCAGTATCCACG
>DASCRE010000243.1:0-10706 GCA_034408645.1 Fidelibacterota bacterium
CATACACCAGCTCTGGGTTTTCGGGATCAGTAATGTCTGCTACCTGGATGCCCATTTCAGCTTCAGTGCTAATGTACATGTGATTATTCCAAAATTTTATATCCCTCCAGGTAGACTCATCTCCTGTGATAAATCCAACTTGTTGTGGTCCAAACGGATTTGTGGTAACATCCACAACTGCAGTTCCCAGGGATGTGCCAACAAGAGCATATTCCTTTCCGTTGTCTGCCTTATATCCCCACACATCATTCACAAATTGTGGATAATCCAGCTGACCGATAAAGGTTGTGTTCCACCCTTGAGAAAAAATAACAGAAATAAGTAAAGTAAATAATATAATTCGGTTTTTCATATTGAGTAAATCTACCTCGTAAACATTAGACTTGAAAATATGGAAATTGATTCCCACAAATCTAGATTCAAAGTAAACAATGTAAAAGAGTTAACTATTCTAGATTGGACAAACTTAGAGCACCTGATCCATTGGAATACAACCAATATGCCTTTCCCGGTTCGAGGAAAGAAGAGTTTACATACACTCCATCAAATGTATAAATAGTTCCTGGAATAATAAGCTCTTCTGGATCATCAATATCACTCACTTGAATGGAAGAGGTGGTCCCCGAAATGAGATTCCATCCACCCTCTAAATATATGGTAACCTCATCGATTGGATTACCGGTGATTAATGTTTCCCCTTCTTGCATGAAATGTAGCCAATATCCTTCTCCTGCTGTCAACTCAAAAACAGATTGATACGAATTTGTAAAAGAGTAGAGTGTCCCCTCTGTAGCTTCAGGGAAAACGGAAAGATAATTTGGGTTCAACCCTTGCACAGGCAAACCAACCAGATTCCACCCTGTTGACATATGAATAGACACTGATGTATCTGCAAGAGTTGTACTGATATCCATTATTCTTGGAAGGTGATCAGAAGCTTTTTTTGTGTCTTCTAAATCCAGATTGTAAAAGGATAGATCTTCTTCAGACATTGCCAGTGTGTTCAGCACAAAATGCTTAGCCGGTTCTAAAACTGAGTCCGTATAAAGAATATAATCCAGTTTCCCTGGATTCCACTCACTGTTATCTTTTCTCCATGTGTATCCCATTCGAATATGAGTGTGGCGGGAAAACAGATCTGTCAAATGAGAATCATCCCAATCTGGTAAGAAATCAATTCCATAGGATGCTTCATCAACAATATCGCCGTCAGTTAGTGTCGTTAACTGTTGTCGGTACCCGACAAAATTGAAGTCTCCCACATGTACAATGGGAGTACCTGATTCAAGAGTAAAAGGACCCACACTATCTTTCAAATCTCTAATAACACCCATGAGCTCATCCACCTGTTCCTGACGATTCTCATTTGCTCCGCAACAACTGAAATGTGAATTGATGAAAAACAATGGCGCCCCCAAATCCTCTTCTGTATCCAGCAATACACCCATAGATCTCCAGGAATGATTTCCCTGATATAAGATTGGATATCGGGACACGACATAATTTCCGTTCCATTCACTGCTCACGTGCCAGTTCACTCCCGGAAGCCAATCCTCGAATAGCGCTTCTATATCGTTGTCATCATACGCTTCCTGAAATCCCATTATGTCCGGCTCCAATGCCTTGATGATCCGCTCAAATCTAGGCTGGCGTTCTGAGTTAAACAATCCATCACTCCAAACGTTGTAGGAAAGAATCCTTACATGCTCTATTTCATTTTTTTCAAGGGTAATGATTTCCGGTGATGGTACCGGTGTAGGGTCGAACTCATATTCAATCCCTCCCGGTTCATCAGGGAGAATATCCGGGTCATCTCCGCTCCCCTGTACGACAATCTTAATGGTTGTTGGTTCCTGGGTCCCATCCATTGTTAAAATAGCGCTTGAACGGCTGATGGCAATTTCAAATCTTTCATCAGTAATTGTAGGCGCAATTCTCAAGGTTAAGTCATTTTGATAAATTTCAATTATTTCATCCACGATATAAAATTGTCCACTTTTGCACCCAAAACACCAATCCAGTTCTGCTCCAATACCATGGATAGGGTTCCCTGTTTCTGAATTCCCGTCGGCATCAATGTAAAGATGAATGTCATTCCAATCCTGCATCAGAACTTCATCAAATTGAAATTCTAAAAAAATGAAAAGGAAACTGTTATCGTTTGCAATTTTTAGATATTCAAAATCTTCTTCTCCTCCGTCTCCCAGCTCATCGATGTTTGCTATATTAATAGCGGTCCAATCATTAAAAAGACCATCAATCATTATGGGAGCGGACACCCTTTGAGAAAATATAAATGAGTGGCAAAGAATTATTAAATATATATAGAAATTAATTTTCATAAGATTTTTTTCATTAACCAGATTATTTACCACGGAAGACAAGATAGATCTATATTCCCTCCGGAGAAAATCACACCTGATTTTTTACCACGGAATGTTTCAGGTTTATTTAATATCGTAGCAAATGTAACCGCGGAAGATGGTTCTACAATTATTTTCATTCTTTCCCAAACAAACCGCATGGAGGAGATTATTTCTTTTTCTGAAACCGTGTGAATATCATCTACAAAATTTTGTATCATGGGAAATGTTTTTTCTCCCAGAGATGATCGTAACCCATCAGCAATTGTTAAGGGATAGTTGGACGGTACAATTTCGCCAGATTTCATTGATCGTAGTGCATCATCTGCACTCTCAGGCTCCACACCTATGAGTTTAGTATTTGGAAGGAGACTCGATACAACAACACCAATCCCACTTATAAGTCCTCCCCCCCCAATGGGTACTACAATAAAATCTAAATCTTTAATCTCATTAATAAGTTCTAGGGCTACCGTTCCTGCCCCTGAGATAACCCTGTAGTCATTAAAGGGATGTATGGGGACAGCACCGGTTTCTTGTTGAACTTTTAATAAGGTTGATTCTCTGCTTTCAACAGAGGGCTCACAATAGACCAAGTTTGCTCCATAGCCTTTCATCGCGTCAACCTTTACCTGCTGAGTATTTTTTGGCGTCACAACGTGGGATATGATTCCGTTTAATTTTGCGGCAAGGGACAGAGCCGCACCATGGTTCCCTGAAGAGACCGTAACAACGCCTCTTTTTGCATCCTCCTCTGATAAAGATAAAACCGCATTGGAAGCTCCCCGCATTTTAAAGGACCCGGTTTTTTGAAAATTTTCACATTTAAAGGCAACTTCCCCCCCAATAACTGAATTCACAGATTGACTGGTTAAAACAGGAGTCTTATGAATCAACGGTTTAATACTCCGGTATGCACGCTCAACATGATGTAATGTGGTAACAGAGGTCATTTTATTTATTATCAGGAAAAAGGATACTTCCGAGGATGAGTCCAAGGACCGAAACAGTAATAGCAGGTAAAACCTCATCTATGTTGCTGTAAATGGAGGTTGGTATCAAATTTTGAATAAATCCAGCTTCCTTCCAGAGCAGGGTTGTCACGGTTCCTGATGAGATAGACAAAATCGCCCCTATTTTTGATGCTCTTTTCCAAAAAAGGGCTGCCACTAGAGCTGGTGTAATAGATGCACCATAAATGGTGTAGGCATAGAGAGCTCGTTCAAAGAAACCTGCTGACTTTGCAAATCCAAGAGAAACAATGTATGCAACTATACCTAATACCAGAACCAATAGGCGACTTAGTAATACAATTCTTTTTTCATTGGCATCTGGATTAACATAGTTCATATATATGTCACGCATCAATGTTGTAGCTGGAACCAGGAGAAAACTATCTGCCGTTGAAATGATGATACCCACAATAGTGGTCATCATAACAGCGCTGAGGAATATCGGTAAAAATTTATGGCTCGCATAAATAAGTATATATTTACCTATTTCAGCATCCGGGACCATACTTGAGCTCACCCAGGCAGCAAAAATGATCATCAATTCTGCTAGTGCCACAGCAAAGATCAAGGTAGTGGTTGCAAATTTTGCACCTTCAGCGTCTTTACTTGCAAAAAAGCGCTGGTACATATTGGCATCTCCTAGGATGAGTAAAAAGGGCGGAAGACAAAAGTTGATAATATCCACGGTAGAATAAACGCCAAAGAAATTCATATGATCTGCTTTACCCATCGCCTCAAAAGCTTCTCCCATTCCAGAAAATCCCCCGGCCTCTGCCAATAAAATGGGAATGGAAATAAGGAAGGAAAGTAAAATGATCAAACCATTTGCAACATCCGTATAAGCAACACTTACAAGTCCCGCCAGCATGGTATATGCAATGATGAACACTGCAGCGATAATGGTCCCCGTTTCAACAGAAATAAGGGGCTCCCCTGACTCACTTATTAAAACCGTGTGCAATACAGCGCCACCAGCATTGTACTGATAACTCACTATAACCATGTATGCCATAACCAGGGAAATGACGGACAAAATCCGTGCAATCGGACCAAATCTATCTCCAAGTATTTCCGGCACAGTAAACTTTTCGTAGTCTCGCACTTTTCCTGCTATTCGAGTCAATAAAATAATTCCAAGGACACTTCCAATGGGTAGCATAAGGGCCGCCACACCCGTCTCATATGTTTTACCAGCGTTCCCAAGAATAGACCCGGTGCCCATCCAAGTTGCCAGCATGGTCCCTACCAAAACCCAAGGTGAAAGATTCCGACCTGCTACTGAAAAATCGGCCTGGGTATTTATTTTACCAGCTTTGTATAAGCCAACGCCGATGAGTATAAATAGATATGCGGATATAGTATATAGATAGATCATTTAAACTGTGAAAACCATTTTGAGATTGGTTAGTGGTATTACCAAAGTCACGATTATTCCAGCATTAACCGTCGAAGATGTCGAATGGGAATAGAACCATGGGATAGTAAATTTTCATGAAACTCTTTCAAATTGAAATTGATTCCCTCCTTTTCTTCAACATCATTTTTTAAGTCCCACATGAGGGTGCTCCCTACAAAATAGGTGGAAAGTTGACCGAAAGATAGCTGTGCCCTACGCCATTTTGCAGAAGCTTCCGCTTCCTCTTGGAATGTCTCCTTTACCATAAGTTGTATTGCTTCTTTTTCAGTCATGTCTCCCGCATGAATTTTCTGATCAATAATTGCGTTTGCAATACCTCTCAGTTGCCACTTCATCTGTACCAACTTGTATCTGGGATCTCTATTCCCAAATCCCTCTTCAATCATCATTCTTTCTGTATAGTGCGCCCACCCTTCAACCATAACTCCGCTTCCCAAAACGGATCGGATAATAGATGGATGCCGATTTGAATAATATAGCTGAACATAGTGACCCGGTAGGGCTTCATGGATAGATAATATTTTCACAGAGATTCGGTTATATTCCCGAAGGAATGATTCTGACTCTTTTTCAGTCCAGTCGTTGGGGATTGGTGATACATTGTAATAGGTTTGGAGATTATCCTCCAAGGGGCCAGGGGCCTGAAGAGAAGCTATTGAGAACCCCCGCTGGTATTCTGGTGTCTCTCGTATTTCAAGCGGTTTGGTTGGGTCAAGCGTCAGTAAATCCTTATCCATGATGAATTGATTTAATTCATCTATGGTTGCCCTCGCACTCTCAACAACCTCATAGCGGTCCACATGGTCATCGGCAATACTGTCTAACACTTTTTCAATTACATTTAAATGTTCATCATGTGACCGAATTTCAGGAGGATATCCAAATATTTTTTCATAAAGTGGCACAGCTAGGTCCAGCATCTCTAACTGAACTGACTTTAGCTCAGCCTCAGAACGATTTAGCACATCATCCGCTGATATCCCTTCATTCAGTGTGAATGGAAGTAGCTGACTGTAAAGCTCTTTTCCCAACCTGAAATTTCTGTGAGGAGGGGATTTTAATTTTTCAGATAAATAATTTTGATATTTCTTAATAGCTTTGGATGCTTTCTCTCCAGACTGTTTCAATTTTTCCGCAAGTTCCAAATTCAAGTCTTCAATAAATAGCGGAAGTTCATCTTCTATAACACTGATTAATCCGTCACACTGTGAAATTGCTGTTTCAATATGCGGTACCGGCATAATATCAAGAATGACTTGTGCGTTTTCGAGAAAATCCGGTGTCGCACCAATTCTTCCATTTAGAGTGATTGCCCTATCTTCTTTTGGAGCAAATTCATATCCCATGAGTGTTTCATATCCTGAGCCTAGGGTCCAAACAGGTTCCATGGGATTCCAGGCATAGCTTTTTATTTTTTTAAAATAAAATATGCTTTCATTTAATGAGTGGACCATTATATCATAATCTATCTGATCATCTTTGTTCAAAAACTCCGGATTTACATTTTTCAACTGATTTAGAAATAAATTAGATTTATTTATGACTTGAACATAATCTTCCAATTTATTTGAAGGAAGTTTTCCATCATAGGTATGGATACCAATCCATGTTGCGGTGACTGGATTTGATATAAAATACCAGTTCAGATAGGATTCCCTTATTTTGTTAAATTTTTTGTTATCACCGTTATGCATAATAATTAAAATAATAAAGACTACGAAGAATCCAATAATTGATAAAGTTTTAGTTGGAGATATTTTCATCTTGAATTGTAAAATTAGCTCGTTTTACCCCAAATTCCAACACCAACTATGTCTCATAAACAAATTACTCATCTTTTATTTTCATGCTTAATGATGTATGGGTGTGAAAAAAAAACAGATTCAAACCCAAAAAGAATGGAAAAAGTAGATAAAAAACAGACAAAAATAAAAGGGAATCGGCTGGCCCAGGAAAAGAGCCCATACCTTCTTCAGCATGCCAATAATCCCGTGGATTGGTATCCATGGGGAGAGGAGGCATTTGCAAAAGCAAAGGCGCTTGACCGTCCTGTGTTTCTTTCAATAGGGTATTCCACCTGTCACTGGTGCCACGTAATGGAGCATGAGTCTTTTGAGGATGAAGAAGTTGCAAATCTTATGAACCAGCATTTCATCTCCATCAAAGTTGATCGCGAAGAAAGGCCTGAAATTGATCATGTTTATATGTCTGTCTGTCGGGCAATGACGGGTCGAGGAGGATGGCCATTAACCATTATCATGACACCGGATAAAGAACCATTTTTTTCTGGTACCTATTTCCCAAAAAATAGTAGAGGAAATCGCCCCGGTATGATGCAGTTGATTCCCTCGATCGCCAAAAACTGGCAACAGGACCGAGAAAATCTTTTTGGAAATATATCCAAGATAAAGGACTATTTAAAAAGAACAAATACCAAATCTATGGGGGACTTTCCAGATGAGTCCGTTTTGAAGGATGGATTCAGTCAATTCCTGAAACGCTATGACCATGAGTTTGGTGGATTTGGGAAAGCACCTAAATTCCCATCTCCACAGGATTTTATCTTCCTATTGAAATATTATCACAAAACAAAAGATGAGTCCGCTCTTATAATGGTTGAAAATAGTTTAAAACACATGCGGCGAGGAGGAATCTGGGACCATATCGGTTTTGGCTTTCACCGGTATTCTACCGACCGGGAATGGCTTACTCCTCATTTTGAAAAAATGCTTTATGATCAGGCAATGCTTTCCCTAGCCTATCTTGAAACCTATCAAATTACCGGAAATGAATTCTATGCGGAAACAGCCCGCGATATTTTTACTTATGTTCTCAGGGATATGACTAGCCCTGAAGGTGGTTTTTATTCAGCAGAGGATGCGGACAGCGAAGGTGAGGAAGGACTTTTTTACCTTTGGACAGTGGACGAAGTAAATCAAATTTTGGGAATTGAGGATGGAGAGAGGTTCATCACAGCATATAATATGACGGAAAAAGGGAATTTCCGGGATGAAGCCACACGACAGTTTAACGGGAAAAATATTATACACCAAAAAGGGAATTTAAAAGGATTAAGCCGTAACCTAAAAATCAGTGAAAAAGAACTTAGAAAATTTATTCAGAGTTGCAGAACAAAATTGATGGAAGAAAGGAAAAAACGAATTCACCCGCTTAAGGATGATAAGATATTGACAGACTGGAATGGCCTTATGATTGCTGCTCTGTCCAAAGGTGCATCCGTTTTGAAGGAACCAACTTATTTAAAATCTGCAGAAAAAGCTGCTGATTTTGTTGTGAAGAATTTAAGAGATTCCAAAGGGAAGCTCCTAAAACGCTATAGAAATGGCGACGCTGGTCTGGATGGGCATCTCGATGATTATGCGTTTATGGTCTGGGGTTTGCTCAATCTTTACGAAGCCGGGATTGATACAAAACAGTTAAACCGTGCGATCAAACTTTCGGAAATAATGGAAAAAGATTTTAACGATAATGAGGGGGGTGGCTTTTTCCTTGGAAGTGACCAATCTGAAAAACTAATTATTAGGGCAAAAACAGGGTATGATGGAGCAATCCCATCGGGAAACTCCATCGCTGTTTTGATATTCAATCGTTTATATCGCATGACTGGAAACCTAAGGTGGGCAAATCTTTCTGAAAAAACCTTAAGGTCATTTTCAAAGGATTTAAAACAGATGCCCTCAGGGTATACAGCAATGATCTTAGGATTTATGTATGATGCATATGGGTCAAAGGAAATTGTTGTGGTAGCTAATGGAAGACATGAGGAGACACAATTATTATTAGAAGAACTGCAATCATTGTATATACCACAAAAAATCATGCTCTTTAAAGATACAAACAAAAGACGTGATCCACTCACCAAAATCGCTTCATGGACAGAAAATCATTCGGCCCAGAACAATAAACCTACCATATATATCTGTGAAGATTTTGCCTGTAGCTTACCAACTACCGACCTAAAAAAAGCTATAGAATTAATCCAAAATTAAAATGAATAAACAGGCCATTGTTTTCTATCT
This sequence comes from Fidelibacterota bacterium, assembly GCA_034408645.1. Lineage (GTDB taxonomy): Bacteria > Fidelibacterota > Marinisomatia > Marinisomatales > AB-629-J13 > AB-629-J13. The sequence goes on from DASCRE010000243.1 coordinate 8,834, forward strand.
GATCAATATTGTAGGTGGGATTGGAGTATTGATCTCTTATGCGCATGGACTATTGACACAGGTTGAACTAAGGGGAGATCTATGGGGTGCAGTTCCTGAGAGTATTCAATCTTATTATACTATGTGTATGGTGCTCTCAGCTCTAGGCTATTTTTTCTTTACCGCTTACATTATTATTTTTGTTTCATTTGACAGTGAACACATCTTTGGAACTTTTAACTTCTCACTAGTAAATCTATTTTATGCGGGATTTATAATCCCCTCAGCGTTTTGGATATCTATGACTTTTACTATGATGACAGATCCAACTCCTGTGCTTTGGGTTGGGATTAGAAGTGTTTTATTTATTGTTGGTTTTTCTGCAGTAGGTCTACTTGGTGCTTTTATCTTTTCCAAATTTGACAAATCATCATGGCTTTATTATGCAGGTATTATTGGACTCATTCCATTCTGCGTACAAACTATGATCTTGGATGCTCTTATCTGGCCGATTTATTTCCAAAGGTAAAAAATAAAGAAACCCATTTTTATTCTCTATGTAACACATTCTGAAACCAAAACAGTCCGATCATAGTTTTTACATCAGTAATTTTTCCATCCAACACCAATTTTATTGCCTGTCTGAGAGTCATCGGATTAAGCTCCAAAAACTCATCCTGATCTTTCTTTTCATTTGTTTTAGTTAAATCTTCAGCCAGATAAAGCCACATTCTTTCATTTGAAAATCCAATAGCAGGATGAATACAGGTCAAAAATGTGACTTTTTTTGCTGCATATCCAATTTCTTCTTCCAGTTCTCTTTTGGCACAAACCTCCGGAGGTTCTCCCTTGTCCAGTTTCCCAGCGGGAAATTCAATAAACACATTTTGAGCTGGATAACGATACTGACGTATAAGCCCAAGCTTCCCATCAGGAAGAACAGGAATTATACATGATGCACCGGGATGATCGATCCATTCACGGGTACTGGTTTTCCCGTTTGGTAATTGAACCGTGTCAAGATAAACCTCCAACAATCGACCAGAGAATACGTGCTTGGATGACAGTTTTGATTCCGTCAGTTCAGTGGACATTGGTAAAGAAATAAAGGGGGGATTATTTTTGTAAATTGATAATCAACTGGAGGGCTTCATCCATTTCTAATTCAGTCATTTTTTCTTTATATAGACCGCGTACAATCCTGTCCTTATCCAGAATTATGATATTGTAGCTGTCCTCATATAGATTCCAGCTATTCCTGAGAATAGCATCAGAATCAAACAAAACGGTTGTCTCATATTTTTTTGCTTTTCTTCCCCCAATGGCTTTAATAAGAAAATCAGGTTTCCATGAGCTGGCGCAATCTGCAATGCCAATCCCTTTGAAGGAGTCTCTGGATATGAGGCTGTCTACATCAATCGCTTTTTTGACCCTATCACTAAACTCTTCATTCATTTCTGATTCATCCGGGTCCACATAACTTACTCCCATAATTTTCCCTGCCCAGTCATCCATTGTGAATAAATTACCATCTGCATCTGGGAATTTCCACTCTGGGGCAGGCATCCCCACTTCAAGGAAAGTTTGAGAAAAAAGAAACGTAATGGGGAAAAAGTAAAAGCGGAAAAAATATCTCACTAAAAATATTCAATATATATAATCTTTAGTTCACGATTAAAATAATTCACTTTATCATCATCAAACAGAAGATTATTAAAATCCATTTCTATATGTAGGCGATCAACAAAGGTCCAACGGACAGCTGCATTTAAATAACCTCCTCTATTTAAAGCAAGTGTTTCAGCGGTCATGTCATTTTCATTCAAAGCGGCATTATATTCAACCAGAAGCGACAATTCAGGATTGACCTCCATATCCAACCCGAAAAATAAAT
>DASCRE010000244.1:0-2221 GCA_034408645.1 Fidelibacterota bacterium
GATCCTGACTGCTGGAAAGAGGTGCCGGGACGATTCATATCGGACAACGATGTGTACATGGAATTTGATGATCGCTGGGCGCACCGCAGTAACCGGGTGGATACGAACAATGAATATGAACAGGCTGGGTACCCCATGGGATTGCGTGTGATGTCTGAAGCACACACCTATGGAGTGGCCTATGCAGAGGACATCATGTCTGTGACTGTTCGCGTGAGGAATGAGAGCGGGGACTGGACCGATGAGGATGGAGTATTTCACGATGGAATGATCATGCCTGATGGTACCAAGCTAAACCATGGCAAAGGGTTTAACTATAAGGATATTTACCTGGGTTTTTATATGGATGCAGATGTTGTGTCTGCTGATGCCAGCGGTAATTTTGGTGTTCACACTAACGCCGATGATTATATGAAATATCATTGGGAGAGATTTTCTGTGAAAGATGATTCTATGATTGTGAGTATGGCGATGATAGGTGACTATGATGGACAGAGTAATATTGCCTATGGCTATGCCATGGAAGACGGAACCAAAAAGGGTAACGATTTTGGGATTGTAGCAACCCAAATGCTTGACTCCCCCATTGCTACAGTTCCCGTAGATCTGGACCAAGATGGATTTACAGATATTTATCCAGGGGAACCATTAAAAATGACAGACTGGCACTGGTTTGATTGGTATAATCGCCCTGGTGTTGTTACCAGGGAGAGTAACACAAACTGCTGTGCCGGATCACCGGGACGCCCACAGGCCCGAAACAGAGAGGAGATTCTCTTAAAGGTTATCTCTGGTGATACCACCAATTTAACTGATGATGAAAAAACCTGGTTCTTTCATCTAGCTAATCCTGATCTCCCTGAAGACCCCTCAACCAATCCGTTAAATCCTCACTTTGATTCTCTTGATGGTCTCGAAAAAGAAGATATATTTGATGATGGATTGGACTGTGTACTTGTTACGAGCTGTGGACCCTTTGACTTCCCGGTGGGTGAGACGGTTCCTTTTTCGTTCTGTATTATTTTTGGTGAGGATGAAGAAGATTTAATAAATAATGCTAGATTTGCACAGGTTATGTATAACTCTCATTACCAGGGTTTTACACCTCCAACCAGACCGCAGGTATATACAGAGCTTGATGCAGGAAAGGTAACTATTTATTGGACAAATGAGCCAGAAAATTCAGTAGATGTAGTGACCCGATATTCCGATTTTGAAGGATATAAAATTTATAAGAGTTATGATGGAGGTTCAACCTGGGGCGGTTCAGATTTTATGATATTTGATGATAACGGTGTTCATGTGGGATGGAGGCCAATGGAACAGCCTGATGGATCTCCAGCGCAATTTGATTTAACAGAGGAAGCTGACAGTGAGTTTTGTGTTTTTGGAGAGGCTGAAGACGGCAACTGTGTTGATGGTGTCGTGAGGGGTCACGGTATCTCTGGATCGGACCCTCATACTCCCTGGTTTTCATTGGGAGGCAATACCGGGTTTGATGCGATCAGGTTAGAGACACCTAAAATTGTTGTTTCAAATGACGATACCACAGAATATCACTATAAATTTGTGGATGAGGATGTCCACGATGGGATGCAGTACACATACTCCGTTACCTCTTATGATATGGGAATTGAGAGAGATTACACGATCGTTTGGAGTGACAGCCTGGATGGATTCCAGCCGGACACGATTGATTCATATTCCAATCCCGATAACTGGGCAAGCCCAGATGGATACCAGAACATTGAGTGTCCACGGGGAACCACAGTGCACGATCCTAATTTTGTAACTGTCTATCCCGGTTCCCTGCCTAAGCCCAACCTCTCTAATGTTAAGGTGGTGCCTAATCCATATTTTGCCCGATCGAGATTTCCGGAAGACGAGTACGTGAGAGATCTTCATTTTATTAATCTCACTTCAACCTGTACTATCTCTGTTTTTACCGTTACCGGTGAAAAAATAACTGAATTTGATCACGATGATCAGATCGCTGGAACTGCGACCTGGGACCTACGGACAGTGAACAATCAGGAGCTCGCTCCCGGTCTGTATATCTATGCGGTGGAGTCTGGCTCGGAAAAGCACATTGGCAAGTTTGTGGTGGTACGTTAGATGATTCGTCGTATCACACTCACAGGTTTGCTGGTTCTCTGTTTTGTTCAGGCACAATACCGTGACATTCCTGATGTGGTGACCAAGGTAGCCACAGCCACAGCCA
>DASCRE010000245.1:0-3150 GCA_034408645.1 Fidelibacterota bacterium
TCCACGGCGTATTCATATTTTTTTATGCCGCTGGCAGCGTCACTTCCGTTCCAGTGAGCGGAAATTTGGGTGGCAGTACCAATATAGGTAAGGTCACCTGTTGTGCCCTCCCTGACATGACTTACTGTGGGCGCATCCGTATCTGTGAGGGGTGAAGAACGGCCGTTCTCATAAGCACCCATGTCCGGCGGTGAGCCGCGGGTGGAATCAGAAATGTCGGACGTTGGTGCACCTGTGGAGATGCCGGCACCTATGGCGGGAGAATAGTTCGTGATATCAAAATTGGTAGAACTCATGAAAAGTGGATCTGAATCCTTGTTACCTGTTCCCGAATAAGTCCCCTCAACAATGGAATAGGTAATATCCACATTTCCAAAGACGCCGCCAGAACTGTTTCCGTATATAATGCTGTTCTTAAATGCGGGCTTGTACGACTTGGCGTTCTGGATGCCATAACCAGTATTATTTGCAACAGTGCAGTTGATGATTTCTGGATAGGAAGTAGTAGTATAGTTATCGAAATAGAAGACTCCATCTCCAATGTTGCTGTAAATAAGTGTATTCTTGATAATGGAAGCAGAATTATAGAAACGGACAGGATAACCTTTTGAATTGGTGATAATACAGTTTTCTATGGTGGGGCTTGAACTGATCTCAATATTCAAGGCACTCCCTTGGAGAGGGCCACCATCCTTTAATGTAAAACCGATCAGTTTTGCTGTTGCCGGTTCACCATTGTAAAACCAGACAATAGCAAGACCATTGTTAGAAGGTGTAATGATGGTGTTTTCCGCTCCAGTATCACTCTTGACCACCAGATTTTTTCCACCGAAATTCACATTCTCTTGATAAGTCCCGGCATAGACCAGCACCGTATCTGCAGTTGCGCTAGATGCGGCACTAATGGCGGCGGAAATGGTTGAATAATCACCACTCCCATCCTGCTTAACTGTCAGTCTTTTCGGGAGCGCAAGGGTCGTCACATCATTTTTCGAGGCCGTTGTAATGTTGCCGTTGGCATCCTCTGCTGTTACCCAGACATCATAACCGGTTCCCGCCGTAAGGCCTGTAATACTGGCTGTATTCTCAACGCTGGCTGCAATGGTCATTTCGCCGCTGGCGGTAGCATCGGTTCCGCTGGCATCGTCCCCGGCCTTAATCTTTGTCGTATCAGGGCGTGTCGCCCCATCCGCCAGGACCACATAGTACGCCGTCCCGGCTTCCCCTGCTTTCACTTTAAGGGTGAATGATGTCTGCCCCTCATTACTTATGGCCGGATAATCGTCGGCAAAAACCGGCGCCGTTACGTCTGTGGAAATGTCTATTCTTGTGGGACTTGACTGAAGCTCTTCCTCGTATTCCAAAACCACATAGACATCATAATCAGTGCTTGCTGTCAAGCCTGAGATTGAAAGGGTTGTTACCGTTTCTTTAGCAAGGCTTTCATCACTTCCATATGCAACTATACCAACACCCGAATGTTCATGAACTGCCTCGGAACTGGCCGCTGTAGCACCATCGGCTAAAACGACATAATAAACTTTACTGTCTTTATTTACCCTTACCGTTAAGGTGGCTGTGGTACCGTTACTCCCGATAGTCACAGAAGGATAGCCTGAGGTGAAAACGGCAGAGGCAGATGCTGTGGTGGTAACATCGATCTTATTATCTGTAACGGTGTCATTGGATTGTAGGTTACCAGAATTGTCTTCGGCTACCACATAAATGTCGTAAGAGGTACTAGCTGTCAGTCCTTCCACATATAAGTTCCCTTCAGAGTTCTCATAAATGCTTGTGTTATCAGACAGGGTAACAGCGGTGCCGCTGGCATCCGTGGCCGCCTTGACCTGTGCGGCGCTGGGTGCAGTGGCCCCATCGGCCAGGACCACATAGTACGCCGTCCCATCTTTGTCAGCTTTCACTTTAATATCCAGATTCTCATTGGAGAGGTTAGCCGTGTAGGGATAGCCCGTGGAAAAAGCAATGGTGGTGAGCTGGTATTTCCAAATAGCACTGGACCCTTTTATCCAGTAAAGAATACTGTTCATGACCTTGAAATCATGGAGCCAAGTTCCGGAATCAGTAGTCACTAGATCCGCTGCTTTTTCAGGTGGGTTAGCACTACTTGCAAGATCAATAACCGCACTGCCATCATAGGCCTTTAGTTTGTAACCATAAGTCTGATCAGAATAACTTTCCTCTGAAAACACTAGTTGGCCCATATAAACTGAGAAATTGTAGGGGTATCCGGATAGAGTTTCAGCTCTTGTGGTGGAAGTTGATGTACCATCATAATAGTTCAAATAATTAGTGGAAACAGCCGAGCTATAACTACTGGTAGTGAAATAGAGTTTGCTGTCAAATATTGTGATATTACCGGGATAACTACTTCCCACGTCGACCGCCTCAGAGGCCGTCGATCCATCATAGGAATAAAATTTATAGTTTGAAGTATTGTTTGAATAGGAATACATGGAAAAGTATAGTTTGCTATTAAATACTATTAAGTTGTTAGGTGAGCCGCTAACTGTCTTTCCTGCTGTAATATCAGTACCATCATAGTCATAAAAAGTGTAACCGCTGGAACCGGTGTACTTAGTAAAGTATATCTTACTGTTAAAGACAGTAAAGTACCCAGGATATCCAGTTCCCAGGCTGGCCACGAAAGTCCTGTCAGACCCATCAAATGAGTATAGGAAATAGTAAGAACCAGAACTCTGGGTAAAGTACAGTTTATCATTGAAAATCACGAAATTAGACGGATAACTGCTCCCCATGTTAACTTTTTCGGCAGGATCATTACCAGTAGAAGGGTCGTATACCCAAATCTTGTATCTTGAACTTTCGGAACTGTATTCATAAGTTAAAATGACCAGCTTGCTCCCCACACTCTGAAGGTTATCAATATATGTACTGCCAAAATCCTTGATGACAGTGGGTGAACTTGACCCATCGTAAACCCACAATTTGTTAGAAGAGGTTTGGGTGGTGTTGTCCCAAACACTGGTTTCAATATAAAGCTTCCCATCAACCACCAACGATTGGTTATATGAGTCGCCGTAGGAAACCATTGGCATCAGCATCAATACAAGAATAAAAATGTTATAAAGCCAATGCTTACTACTGAACATTGATCTCTCCCTGTCCCAG
>DASCRE010000246.1:0-4645 GCA_034408645.1 Fidelibacterota bacterium
CCATTTCTCACGTTCCAGTCGTATGTATTTCCTGCCTGGGTGTCCGTATCCTCTGCAATACTCCCAGCGATCTGCAAGCAGCTTGCTAAATCAGCAGTATTATGTGTGGCGTTAATTACAGCAGCATAGTTACCTGTACAGGCATAAAGGGTGATGGTTGCGTTATCATCCTGGTCAAAATCTCCGTTCACATTGTCTGCTGCCCAGGATATGGGGAAAGAAGTCAGCTCAGCTGTATTGTGAGCATAAGCATCACCTGACTGCACCTGAGAAAACTCAAAGTATGGATAATGTGACACTTTAAGAAATTTATCAGCAGGGCCATCAGTTTGTGCCTGATAGACATTTTGGTTCTTTCCATCATTGGTAACAAAATAGACATAATAATTTCCCTCTGCTGTGCTGTTGGTCATTGTGAAAGTAGTATTTCCATTCTGACCCTCTGCAACTGAAGAAGATGACACCTTGGTTGCATTTGCCAGGGTAACGGTCTCGCTGGGTGCAGATCCTGAAATAGTCAGATTTGCCTCTCCCATGCCATCCGTTGTTGAGATCCATACATCAGTGGTGGATGCATCATCAACATCCTGTGTGTTCATGTAAAATTTCACGCTGTTTATTTGGGCTGTTGCTGATCCATCAGCACCAGCAGGAACAACACCTGATCTACCAATGATATTTTTACTGCCAATATCTGAATCAATGAACATGTTCGCTACGTTATCGTGCGCACCACCTTCATAATCATTATCACCATCGTAATCAAGACCTGCAGATGTGTGATTTGCGAGAAGCACATTAGCGCCACCCTCAGCAACGAAAACAGGATGGTGCTTAACTGTGACAGCAGCACCGCCCTGTAAGACCCAGTCAGCGGTTAAATTGCTGGTCACGTAAAAAAACCAAACATCCTCTTCAAAATCCACTTTTGTATCAGCACCTGCTGCATTGGTAGTATTATTATATGCATCAGCATCAAGTTTGAGCTGAACGGTAGGGAATGCAGCACCCTCATACCCATTAGAAGCTGGAAAAGTATTGTCTATATCATGAGCAGCTAATAGCTTAAATCCATTTGTAGCATTTACCTGTGTCAGGTTTTTTGTTTTGGATGCCCATATTTCATAAAGATGATCATCAAAGTTTACAGCATTATAGGTGATACCTTCAAACTGTGCATCATCACCATTTACATAAAGATCAGTAGCCAAATCATTAGGCTCTACCACAAGATCGGGTAAATTTGAGGCAAGCAAACTTGTGGCACCAGCGACCGGATGCTTATAACCAAGCTCATCGGTTTCATCATAAGGGGGTGTCGTTGTAAGAGCCGCTATCGTCTGTGCGTCAGCGTCGTCATCATTAGCCTCAACAGTAGCAACCGCAAGAGTAAAAGCGGTTCCGGCAACGTCACCTGTAACTGTTATCACAGCTCCAACTGCGGCAGAACTTACACCAGGTAGAGCTTCGATAAGTAATTCCAGTGCGGCAGCAACAGCGTTAGCATTAGCACCAGTGGCAGCTGCAGTCTCTGTCCCATTGATTGTTGCAGTAAATTTATCATCGGACTCTACAGTACCAGCAATAGTTACGGTTGATACCTGTGCGTTCCAAGCATAGTTTGCATTAAATCCTGATGTAACAACAGAAAGAGAAGAACGAAAAGTAACGGCTGGGTTTGCATTTTCACCACCAACTTCTTCGTTACCCTGTCCATAAATTATGGAATAATTTTGTGTCGAGCCATTAGCGGCACTTGAGGATGTAGTAATTGGAAAAACAACCGTCATATTATCTGCATTGACAATATTTGCTCCTGCTCCCATATCAATTGTAATAGAATTAGCAGTGGCTGCAGCTACCGCCGGGGTTATAGCGTGACCAGCAGAAGAAGCGATAATAGAAATACCGTCAGTATATGCTCCATCTCCATCTACGTCAGCAACACCAATATTGCTCGGTAAATTTATAACTACGTCTTCACCATTTGCCCATGCTCCAGGTCCATTATTCTGGAAAACAAACTTAATGGACTGCACATAATTATGATCTACTCCGGACACATTAACAGCTGCTCCTATAGGAAGATCCGTTGGAGAAGGTGTAGCTGTTGCACCAAATACTAAACCGCTCATAGTTAAAACAGTGAAAAGTTTTTTAAGTTGACCTTTTATATTCATTTTTTCCTCCGATTTTTTGTGTTTTCTTCTGACATACCTAAATTCGACGGTTTTCCCGCCGAAATCTCTGTGGTCAGTTTATTTATCGGCAGTAACATTCCTTGTCTTTAGTAAATTTTATTAAAAATTATAAAGTTTTTATTAATCATTTCGTTTTTTGATAAAAACTAATAATGTATAATTTTCCATAACCTTTAATATTATTGAAGATGAATCAATAAAAAACAATAGAATTCTGCAAAGTTTAACACCATTGTTTATAAATCATTATTATCAGTGCGCCCATTAGTTATAATCTTATTTTCGACCATATTTTTACAACATTTATGCCAATTCGAATAATACATACTATAGAAATCAAAAGTCAATGTAAATATAATAATATTAATATTTACGATATATTATCAATAAAGATAATTAAGCATAAATCAGAGAGATATAGGAAATTTTCATAGAAAACAGGAAAATAGTTCCACTGTTTCTATTTGGCTATACCTATAGTGATATATGATCTAAGGGCTGATCAGTGGAACAGGATGGAGTGATTTTTTATTGAATTATTTTTTATAATGATTTATAATAGGGTATCTCCTGCCAATCCCAAAAGCTTTGGATGTAACCCTTAACCCTGGTGCGGCCTGCCGCCTTTTATATTCATTGATCCTGATCCGTTCGGCGAGGTCCATCACCAGTGTTTTTTTCAGTCCTCTCTGGAGCAGTTCATCGATGCTGAGCCTGTTCTGCACTATGGAATCCACAATGGGACTGACAACGTCATAGTCAAAGGGGTCTCTCTGGTGAGGCGCCAGCTCCGCAGAGGGCGGCTTTGTGATACAGTCTTCGGGTATCCGGTCACATCCGGCAGACTCATTCACCCATTTAGAGATAGCATAGACATCCTGTTTTGATAGATCGGATATCACAGCCAGCCCTCCGTTCATGTCGCCATACAGCGTACAATATCCCAGTGCAAGCTCGGTCTTGTTGCCGGTTGCCAAAACCAGCCACCCATATTTATTTGATATGGCCATGAGCAAAAGCCCCCGGATCCGTGCCTGTATGTTTTCTTCTGCTACGCTCGGAGGTGCATCCTTAAATATTGGTTTTAGTGATCGAGTGGTATTATTTACTAACTCTTCTATGGGTAAAGACTTCAGAGATATTCCCAGGTTTTGTGCCAATTTTTCTGAATCCGTTACACTGTGTTCACTGGAGAACTCTGAGGGCATGGTAATGCCCCACACATTTTCCTTTCCCAGGGCATCCACCGCAATGCAGGCCGTGAGAGAAGAATCGATCCCACCGCTGAGCCCCATGACCGCCTTTTTGTGGCCTGTTTTATCAAAATAATCCTTTACCCCAAGGCAAAGAGCAGAGTAGAGGGTCTCCTCCCTTCTGAAAACCTGTTCAGAGATAATGTTTGTTGAGTCCATATCCACAATGAGCATATCCTCAGAAAAGGGCTGGCCTAAAGCGATAGCATCACCTTTACCGTTATACACAACTGAATTTCCGTCAAAAATAAGTTCATCCTGAGCGCCAATTAAATTACAGTAAATAAAATGGGTTTTGGTCTCACGAACTTTTTCCTCGATTAATGTCTTTCGAATTTTCGGCTGCTCATCGTGAAACGGAGATGCGGAAATATTGATGATCATCTCTGCCCCCCCTTGCGCAAGTTCGTTGGTCACTTTCAATTCATAGTCCATGTCCCACAGGTCCTCACATATCTGAAGCCCGATCTTCTTAGGTCGACCTCCGATCTCCACCTCAGTGAGTCCAATACTATTTCCCGGAGTAAAATACCTGTCCTCATCAAACACATCATAGGTAGGTAAAAGTATTTTATCATAGACAAATGAAATTTTTCCGTTGGCGCACAGGGCTGCACTATTATATGTGTCATTTTTCTCTTTTCGTATGAAACCAGCGATGAGCGGTATTTTGGAAAAGGATGCTATGGTTTGAATGGAGCTCTCTGAGGCAGAAACAAATCTGTTCTCCCAGATCAGGTCCTGAGGGGGATACCCGCACACAACCATTTCAGGAAAAATAACCAGTTCGGCGCCGGACTGTATCGCCCTCTCATAAAATGTCTGAACTTTATTTACATTATATGAAAAATCACCTACAATGGGGTTGACCTGACAAACTGCAATTTTCATAAGAATATCATACCATGATATTAAAAACGAATTTCAAATTCTGGGAGCTGAGCTTTGTCAGGGCTATCTTCAATAAGGACATCCTCAACCCTTGAGCTGGGGGAGCCCTCTCTCAAAATATGAGTGAACTGTTCTATATTTGTTTCACTTCCCAAAGCCTCACCAAATACCGATCCATCGGGATCATTTTTCACCCATCCCTCTATATTCAATGTTAGGGCATTATCTCGAGAGTAGGCCCGAAACCATACTCCCTGAACTTTTCCGATCACTCTAAAGGTAACGCACTTTTTTTTACTG
>DASCRE010000247.1:0-4243 GCA_034408645.1 Fidelibacterota bacterium
TGATGAGGATTATTTTTTTCATTTAAGGTAAATAGATAGAATCCAAAAAAAGAATATTTCCATTTGAGCACGCATATTTTACAGTCCATGAGAATGTGTGAGTCCCTTCACTAACCATAAAACTTTTCTCCTCCCATGATGTTCCTTCCACTTCAATACCAATATCACTTCTCTCAAGATTCCAAATAACTGAACCATCAATCAAAAAATTGACTTCAGGCTGTATAGTGTAACAACCAGAGGTTCGTCGAAAAGCAAATGCAACATGTCCAGCTCTGGTCTTTTTTGTTACAGATACTATTCCACTCCCAGCTCCATTTAATCCATACAATACCAACGAACGCTCTCCTGAAAATTTGTCATCATCCGTCCAGTATACGGACCCCAACCCACTCCAGCCATTCCAAGAATCCATAGCCTCAAAATCCATATCATATAGTGTTTCTTGGTTTATCTTTATTTTTATGTGGTCAAAATTATTTACGTCATCAAAAGCCTTAACAAGAATGTGATCAATACTTCTAGACCAAACAGGGAATGACACTTCAATGTCGTTTCCATCGGTAATCTTCTCCTCAAGCCAAGTATCTCCTAATTTTGTTTGGGTATAAATTTTTATTTCCGTGACTGTATTATTATCTGTTGCAGTTCCTGCAATAATAATATCATCATAGATCACTTCATCAGTTTGAGGCTTAATAATTTCTAATTCAGGTGGGAAAATATCAATAATCGATTCACAGCCCATGAGCGTGATGAAAAGAAATGTAAATGTTTTATTTAAAAAATTTTGCATTAATATTTTTAATAAATTTCCTAATCTGAACGAGACAAATGGGAGCATCAATTTTTTCATTACCTTTTATATCTGAATAGTACCTTATCTTTCTCGCCTACGAATGTCGGGTTCTGTTCACGGCCTGTACTAATTTCTTTCACCTTTTCTGGTACGTTTATCTTCAAGTAATCTGATAGTTCACCATATGTAATCTCACCGTTTTCATCCATATCAGCATATCCCTGCATTCCAGCCAGTAAATAGTAAGTAAAGAGCCCATGCCTTACATCCCGGTACCAGGAGCTGACTTGGTCTTTTTCAGATGCACTGAATAAAGAAATCCCTTTCAAAACTTCAGGGTTTTTCAACCGCAGCACAGCTGGGCTAATCCCTTGAATGAGAAAATTTCCTTCATCGGTGCTACCACTAAAACATGCATCAATGAAGACCGTAATATCGCTTGTTTGAAGTTTACTTAAATTCTTTATTAAACGATTAACCGGATAACCCGTGAGCTTAATTTTGGATGGGTCAGAGTCCGTCGGGACAAAATAACCAGTTCCCTCTTCTACATCCGGTGCACCGTGGCCAGAATAAAAAATGTAGACAGAGCTACTTGATTTTACACGGCTAAAGAGCGTACCGCGATGATCTGATTCAGAACCAAAAATTTCAGTAAAGTTTGCAAAATTGGCGTCGGTTAAAAAGATAATGTTGCTTTCACTTAATCCCAGGGTACGGGTTAAATAGCTTTTAAAAATACGAGCATCACGCTCCGCATATTCCACTCGAGGAACGCCGCTTGTGCGGTAACTCCTATTACCAATGACAACCGCGATAGCATTATTATTTTTTACACCAGTTTTAGGCGCCACATCTACAGGGATCAATGCGGCACCTTGTCCCGATGTGAATGTTCCAAACCCGCTGGTATTACGCCGCCCAAAAGACACTGTCTGTATTGGTTCTTCTTGAAGTTCCAGCTGAATAGTTTTTTCGAATCCATCAAAATTAGACTGTTCCATCTCAACGTCTAATTCAAACACGCCTGGCTCCGCAGAACGCTGCACAGTAAAGGGAAAAACAACGGGATTGCCGCTTTTTTTGGCCGGGATTGTTCCGACCAATAAAAATTCATTCCCAAATCCGCCTTTGGTAATGATGCCCGGATACTGGATGTCAACTCGGAATGTGACATCTTGCGCACTGTAATCTCCCAGATTTTGAGGTAAAATCTCTAGTTCCACTCTTTCACCTTGTTCAACAATGCCATTCTGATTTCCTCGAGATCCAGGTGAATTCCCATCATAAATCACATAATCAAATTCTAATTCTGGCTGACGGAAATACGATTCAAACGTAATTGACCGGCTGTAATCAACAGTATTCCGCGCATCATTAATCTGAATACCAAGACTGATGATATTCTTTTTGTAATTAATAGGTACAGTCAAGGCCACCATAATATTTTTGGATGCATGTGGTGCAATTTGGCCAATGGTTACTCGGTTGGTATTTGGCAGAATACCACCCGTAGATAAAGGGGTTAACCATGCATCAAATACAGGACCGGCACCTGTATTTTCTACTTCTATATTTACCTCTACAATTTCACCGTTTTCAATAAGCCGATTATTATTGCCGCTGGCCAGACCGCTTGAACCATCATTAATGATCCATCGATCTACGGTGATTTTGGAAGGAATCAATTTTGCGGTTGGAATACTGGCCTGTATAGCCCTGGCATCAAATCCCCGCTGTTCTTTACCGTCAATTCTGACGGTGGCAGTACCATCATCTACAGATTTTCCTGCCAGCAGATTAAAGGTAACCTTACGCTCTTTACCTGGATCAAGATTGCCAATATATTGGTCTTTTTGCTGTATGTTTACATTGGGATTTGAAACGGACGACACCAACTGAACGGCTTTTGCTGGCCCATCGCCTTCATTTCGTACGGTTACGGTAAGTTCACCACTTTCCAGCCCATCAAGTGTTTCGTTGCCATCCTGATCTATAAATACAATGTCGGTGATCAGCAGGTTCGGCGGGTTGGGATTGGTAATACCCAGCTTCCCTTTCCCTCTTCGTGAATTTGAAAGGCTGACAAATACTTCCTGTATACCTTCTATTGCTGATAGCGACACATGCAAAGTAGCAGACAATTCAAAATTTTCAGTCGGCTGTAATACATACTGGTCTTTTACAGAGTTATTATCAACCTGTAAATTTTGAAGAGTAAGGTTAGGAATAAAATTTTCGTCTCTAAGAAAAATTTCCGGTTTTATGTTTCTTACAGGTGTTATACCACGGTTGATGAAATTAACCGTAATACGACCTGTTTCACCGGAAGAAAGCTGATTAACACGCTGGCCAGAATTATTAAAAAATGTCAACTGCGCTTCGATCTGGCCAAGCGAACCCCATTTATCCTGAGATTGGTCCCAGAGATATTTAGTGTAAAGATACAGAGGAACACCTAACGCAATATCCCTCCCCAGAACAACATAGCCTTTATCCATAAGATCCGCGCCGGCGTACAATGATCCTAGTATGAGCCATGAATTTTTCATAGTCAGAAAGCGCACACTTTTCTTCGTTATTCCAGGATCTGTAGCTTTAATTACAACTTCCCCACTCACCTTTTGTGCAATGGCAATATTGATCGACATCAGGATGCCAATTAATAATAGTATTTTATTAAAGGTTTTCATTAGTTTATTATTGAATAGTAAAATACGAACCAATAACATAAATACTACTATTACTTGTGTGTATTATTCGAATATTATAACAATCTGAATTACTCAGACTGGATGAAACATACCAGGTATAAACACCATCATTAATGGCCCAATTCTGAAGACTCGAAACTTCTGTATTACCGTTGAATAGTTTTATATGGCATTGTCCGGGTGTATAAATGCCATTTTTGAAACTCCAGTTAATTGTAAAAGCCGATCCTTTTGAAACGACACTACCTGCCGCCGGACTTGTAACCTGTCCCGTTGCTGTAGTTGTGGGAAGAGTTGGGCAGGAACTGCCACCGCCGCTACTACTGGTTGTAAAATAAACAAGGTTGGACCAATCGCTGTTAGATGAAGAACAAACGGACTGTACCTTCCATTCGTATTGCGTGCTAGCACTTAGTCCAGAAAAGTCTGCACTAGTCCCATTTATTTTGCCTTCTGTCCATGAAGACTCTCCCGTCTGTCTTGCTCTGACATTGTATGAATTTGCACCTGATACGACGTTCCAACTCAGTGTCGCTTGGTTTGAAGTTATATTTGAGGTGGATAATCCAGTCGGTGTGGCGCATGATTCGTCGCCGCCAGATGTGGAAATAGTAAATGAATTATTACTTTCATCAGATAGACTACCATAAGAGCCCTGGTAATAATCTCTTATCTTCACCAAACATGAATTTGATGTTGTGGATATATCCGGCAATGTCCAGGAATAACT
>DASCRE010000248.1:0-7978 GCA_034408645.1 Fidelibacterota bacterium
AGAATGACCAGCAGACTTCCTGTTAGTGCTTTCCGGTTCCCCAGGATTCCCTTTACCCACCTGACGAGTACACTGTCATTGAATCGTGTTGCCATTCAATTATCTCCTGGTTCTCGGGTCAAGGAATAGAATAGCAATATCCACAAGCCAGTTAGCCCCAAGAACAGCCAAAGTGATTGTCATGAACAACCCCTGCATCAGTGGGAAGTCCTGGGCACGCACAGCCTCCAACAGCAAATATCCCTGACCGGGATATGAGAAAATGATTTCCGTTAGCAAGGCTCCACTCAAGATAAAACCAAGAGCCATACCGAATCCTGTAAAATTAGGCAATATGGCATTACGAGCAGCGTATTTAACCATGATTTTACGTGATGAGAGTCCTTTTGCATATGCGAATGAGATATAATCTGCACCGAGAGTGGTTATCATTGTATTTCGCATGGATAACATCCATCCACCAATACTGACAAGGATCATTGTTAATGCAGGTAAAAAGGCATGATATAGTGCGTCCATAATAAATGCTAGATTGAAGCCGGGAGTGACCATATCCCCGTATGCATGTCTTATTGGAAACCAGCCCAGGCCAAACCCGAAAACAAAGAGAAATACCATGGCAAGCCAAAAATAGGGAAACGCACCAAAGAAAGCCAAAGCAGGTGGAAGAAATGAATCCAGTTTTCCACCTCTTTTCCAGGCTATGATGGTTCCCAATAGTGTTCCTATCGCAAAAGAAATTACTAGAGATAGACCAGCAAGAAAAATGGTCCAAAGTAAAGCCGTAGAGATAATCGAACCCACAGGCTGTGGAAAGTATGCGATAGATATACCTAACTCACCCTGTAGTAAATGTTTCAAGTAAGTTAAATATTGTTCTATTAGCGGTCCATCGGTCAATCCGAAGACCTCTCGCAATGCATCCATGGCCTCCGGTTTAAGCTTACCGCGAAATCGAGCAAAAATAATTGATGCAGGATCTCCTGGCATCAAACGTGGGATAAAGAAATTGAGTGTCAGTGCAGCCCAAGCTGCAATAGTATAAAACCCCAATCGTCGGAGCAGATATTTTATTGAATTCGTCATCTGGGTATGACATTAACCATTACAAGCAAATTTTCCGGCGGATAATTTGGCGAAAGCTGGCCATAAGGATTGTTTTCGTTCGGGAAATTAGTGAATCGTTTTGAGTTATACTGGCCCCATGATGGCTCTGCAAACAGGGGAATCGCAGGTGCATACTCTACAAAAAGTTCTTCAAGACGAGTGACAATGGATCGAATCTTGGATTCATTGGATGTTCGTTCGAAAGCACGGCACAACGAATCTGCTTCCGGAATGCTGAAACGATGCCAATTGGCTTCAGCTATTTCCCCAACAGGTTTTAGATATTCAGAGGATAGGAGTCCTCTATATAGAGGAACTGGTGTCGGTCCCTTTTCTGTCCAAGCAATGGTCATGTCAAATTCTCCTTTTTGCACTCGACTGAACCATGCAGCAAAATCATTAGTTTTTACTCGTGCTTTAATGCCAACCGTCTCAAGATTTTTTGAAATCACCTGGGCAGCACGAATCCAATCGCTCCACCCTGAAACAATACTGATCTCAAAGGACATTGCATTACCATCAGCTAGTCTTCGAAACCCATCCTCATCCCTTGAATAACCTGCCTCATCCAGTATCCTATTGGCACGCTCTATATCATGTGCTACCCAATCACCTTTTTCAGTGGCCAATTTTGTTCGCCAGGAAGCTAAACCATCAGCAAGCGCTGTAGGATGAGCTGGAATCGTATAATCATACATAGCTACCTTAATGATTAAATCTCTATTAATCGCTAGGCTAACTGCTTTTCGGACGTTAACCTCGTTAAATGGAGCCTTTTCTGTATTGGTATAGAAAAAAATTGTACCACCGGTACGTGGAAACCAATAATGATGATGCTCAGGATCTTTGCTGACATATACACGATCTATGGCTGGTATAAAGTTACCTCCCCAATCAATCTCTCCATTAATCAGTGCAATGGTGGCCTGTTCATTGGTTGGAAAAGCGGGGAATTTTAATCTTTTTACGGCTGGTTTATCTTTCTGCCAGTAAAAGGGATTGGCCCCCAATTCCCAGACTTGATGATCAAATCGGATAATCTCTGTGAAGGGCCCTGTTCCAACTGGATGTGGATTGGTAAACTTCACTGGATCTTCAATATTTTCCCAAATGGTTTTAGGTATGATGGGCTGACCCGAAATAGCATCAAGACCGGGAACATAAATTCGTGAGAATATGAAACGAACTATATGATCGTTCAATTCCTCAACAGACTTGATATATTTCCATATTCCCCGAGTATCTAGCCCACTGTATTCTTTTTTTATTTGAAATGTAAATGCAACATCTTGCGCTGAAAACGGCGTACCATCTGACCATAAAACATTTTCCCGAATATTGATATCCAGTACAAAATTTCCATCTCTCCATTCATAGCCTGTCGCCAGCCATGGTATATACTCTCCCTTGATTGAATTAAATATGAAGAGTGGCTCATAAATACCGGCAACCGTGGGCCATCGAGAAGTCCCACCAGGGATCAATGGATTGAAATTTCGAACCCAGGAAGACACCTGTTCCTGAGAAATCGTAAGTGCAGGAGGCCCTGACTCTTTTGATTTAGATGAACAGCTGGTAATGACAACAATCAGACCGCATAGTAGAAACATATAAATTGGATATCTGATAAATCTTATTATCTTAAAAAGCATATTGATAAGTGTCTGATAATTATTTCTGATATACACGAATATACTCAATTTCCATTTTAGCTGGTAGAGCATTATCATCAACACCCTCAGTACCGCCCCACCAGCCACCGATTGCTATGTTGAACAATAAGTGATACCTTTGATCAAAAGGCCAACCTTTCCATGATCGATTCCCTTTTACATAACTGAAGATACTATCATTATTTACCAAGACACTTATTTCATTTTCATCCCACTCTAAAACATAATTATTGAATTCATTGCAAACATTTGGAATATTAACTGAACCCTGTTGATCTGTTCCATATAGGTCCCCTGCATGCGAAAAAGTATGCACTGAGCCAACAATATTCCCTTCATTAAAACCCACATGCTCTAAAATATCAATTTCTCCGCTGTACGGCCAATTACCATAAATCCAATCGGTAGGGAGAGCCCATAGTGCGCTCCAGGTACCTCGACCTTTTGGGAGTTTCGCTTTTATTTCAAATCGACCATATTTCCAACTATTTTTCGTTTTAATTCTAGCAGAAGTATATTTGGAGCCTTGAAATGATTCTCGCCTTGCTTCTATGATTAGTTTCCCATTATGGATCCTTATATTATTGGGAATGTCTGTATAGTATTGGAGTTCATTGTTTCCCCAACCACCTCCTGTCACCCAATTTAATTCTCTGTCTGTACGCATAAATGGTTTGCTATTTTTTGAAGATTGCAGCAATTTATTCGAGAAATATGTCCCTTCTAATCCAGGATCTCCAGCTCTGGTGATCAGATTTTTACTTGAAATAAGACATTTTGAAAAAAAATCACTTTCCCATCCAAAAATCATCGTTTCGCCACCACTCTCTTCAAAGTATTCGATTCGAATTGGATATTCTTGATCCTCACGAAGGTTTAGTTTACAAGAAAATTCTGTTGCGGGTTGAGGTTGCCATTGATCAATAAGTAAAGTGTCATTCAGATAGAACCTGACACCATCATCTGAAACAATATAAATAATGTATTTTCCTGTGTTATCAACCTTTAACATTCCCTCCCATTGTACCGAAAAATTATCCTTGGGAAAACCTTCCGGTGAAAATTCAGGAGAACTGTTTCCAAAGGCCTCAAAAACCGGTGCTCCTGTCCCAATATCATGCTCCCACTCTTTATAGTTAACGGTGTCAGCCTCAAATTCGTCTTGCCAGACTAGGTTCCACCCGGACGACTGGGGACTACCATTTATAGGCTGGGCAAAAATATTAATCGTAAATATCCCAAAAAAGGATAAACAATAGTATCTACACATCATTTTTTTGATGAAGACAGTTAAGAAGTTGTTTTTTCTCCGGTGCTACTCTCTCTAGAAATTAGAGATACCGGAACCAATGAAATATGTTCCTCATCAGTATCATTATGTTCGATTTGTTTCAATATTTGTTTTAAGGCATACTTTCCCAATTTGAAGAAATCAGTAGAAACAGATGTGAGGTGTGGATCATATAATTTTGAAAAAGGAAGGTCATCATACCCTGAAATGGCAAAGTCAGTCGGAATATGTTTCCCATCGCGAATAGCTTCCCGCATAAACCCCAAGGCCATGACATCATTTGAACCAAAAATAGCAATATTTTCTATTTCTCTTGCATTGATATCATGATAGGCTTTAACACCAGAATCAAAGGAAAAGTCACCCTGATATTCCCATAAACATTCCATAGAATCTGTGTCATTTATATAGTTCATGAACCCATTTTTTCTCAATTTTGATTCCAACCTTATACTTTCCCCAACAATAATACCTGTTTTTTTGAACCCCAGTTCATGAAAATGTTTTGCAACCAGATAACCGCCCCTATAAGAATCAAAGGTCACTGTCTCCAAGATCGGATCGGTTATGGGCGCAAGAGAAATTAACGGATAGGAGTTTACAACTGATCTCAATTTTATATAATCATCTGAAGTAAGATAAGGGATAAAAATACATGCACCATCAAAATCCTCCAGAGTTCTGCTTAGATAGTTTACAGGATCTTTCTGTGTTTCGTCCATATTTACAAATCTGATATTAAATTTAGAGTCATTACTGGCTTCAATAAATCCACGGAACAGAGATGCATCAAACTCACCCAACCACATAGGTGTGATAATTGCAATGTCTAAGCTGTGTTTGACCTTATGTCGAAGAAATTTTACCCCAGGATAGCCCAATCTATAGGCACTGTCAATTATTTTTCGTTCTGTTTCAGGATTAAATGGCCCCTTACTGGCTAATACCCTTGAAACTGTTGCCAAGGATACCCCAACATCATCCGCAATATCTTTTAATGTAATCTTCACTTTAGAGGTATAGTTTAAAATCTTTGAATTAAATTGATTAAAATTTATTTAATTAATTGTAATTATTTTACATTTTATTTTTATTTTCTAATAGTGTTTTATTTGTTTTTATAATCGTATTATGTTATTAAGCTGATAAATAGCGTGCCGTCAAAACATTTTTTGATATACACTTGAAATTTAAAGTAACCATAATTTTTCTCTTTTTTACTGGGATGATATTTTCCCAAACCACCGGAAAAATATCCGGGTCAATAGTGAATACTGAGAACGGAGGTGCACTGCCAGGTGCAAATATTGAAGTTATAGGAACCGGTTCAGGTACATCCGCAGATGCAGAGGGACGTTATTTTATTATCAACCTTCCTCCGGGAGTTTATGATATAAAAGCAAGTATGATCGGGTACGACAATATTACCGTTAAAAATGTAAAAGTTTCTGTAAATAGGACATCCCTTATAGATATTAAAATGACTCAAGGTGTTTTGGAGGGACAATCAGTTACTGTTGTTGCGGACCAGGTTGATGTAAAAAAAGACCAGACCTCCACTGTCAAGAATATCTCTTCAGACGATATTGCGATCTTACCTGTTGAGAGTATTGGGCAAATCATTAACATGCAAGCTGGAATCGTTGCCGGAAGATTCAGAGGTGGGCGAGATACAGAGGTAACCTATCTTATCGATGGTATAAGTGTGGACGAAACTTTTAGCCGAAACTCAACATTGGTTGATATTGAGCCGAGCAGCATTGCCGACCTGGAAGTTATAACTGGAACATTTAATGCAGAGTATGGTAAGGCCATGAGTGGTGTGGTCAACCAGATCACCAAGGATGGTACAAATGAGTTTCAGGCATCCTTTTCATCAAACTATGGTAATTACTTAACACAGAATTCAGATATATTCCCGGGCATAGAGATCCCATCATTAAACCAGAACCTGGATTATAAGGTTCAGCTAAGTGGACCTATAATAAAGGATAAATTATCTTTTTTTATTAACTATAGACAGAAAGATAATAATAATCATTTAAATGGTTATCACTTATTTAATCCTTCTGACTCAAGCGATTTTTCAATGGACAGCTCCTATCAGTGGATCCTTGAGCATACAGGTTCACATGTGCCAGCAACGTATTGTTCCAACCAAAACGGAGTCGCCCTGTGGGACCCGCTCTATCTGCCTGATTCTCTGGTCATGATCCAGGACCAAGATACCTGCGAGACTTGGGGAGCTGAATTTCCATACCAAATCGGCACATGTACAGTTGTATACCGATCCTGCACTGATAATCTTGGTAATACATTCCCATCTGATGATGAATCCCAGTGTGATGGTATTTTTGGTTATGACTCTAACCAAATAGAAAACATACAAAAAATTACCTGTGAACAATATTTGCCATACTTTTATACAGAAATAGATCCACTCCCCGGATTTCTTCAGGTCAGCTTTGAAAGTTCAGAAAATTATAAGCTGAGAGGAACAAACGAGGGTTTTGTCCCTATGAACACCAGCACCAACAATTCATTCATGGGAAAGTTGAGCTTTCATCCGTCCAGTAAACTCAGAATGAACTTGATGTACACACAGAACAACAATGAATGGAGAGGTTACAGCCATTACCGTAAATATAATCCGTTTGGCAGGGCAAGCGGACGCACACGGTCAGGTTTTTATTCTTTTCAATTAAACTATATGATAAACAACTCAATGTTTTTCGATATAAAATTGTCAAACATAAAAAAAGTTTACAGCTCCTACCTTTTTGAAGATCCAACTGACAGACGATATATCAGTGATTCATATTCCAATTCAGAATCAGGATTTTCGCTTGGAGGTCAGGACAAGGGACACCTCACTAGGACAACCATTGATAATAACCTAAAATTTGATTACACTTGGCAGATCAATCAGCGGCACAGTATTAAAACCGGCATTGATTTCCTCAATCATGAAATTGAAAATATGGACTATACCATTCGGGACAGCACTGAATCAGATAATGTATATACCCCTTATATCTTCTCAAAAGATAGAGATGAATGCGATAACGAAGATGTGGACTGCAGAAGTCCTTATGCGGAACAATATATAGCCAAGCCCGTTGAGTTTTCAGGATATTTCCAAGACAAGATGGAATTTGATGATATGGTTATTAACCTTGGACTACGATATGATTATTTTGACCCCAAGCGGGATTACCCTTCAGACTATCAAAATCCAGCAGATGATATAAATCATCCAGATACTGTTTATTTCATAATGGCAAGTCCGCAATTTCAGTGGAGCCCTCGGTTTGGTATGGCATATCAGGTTGGTAATGAAGCTATTCTCCACTTTAGTTATGGTCATTTTTTCCAAATGCCGCCCCTCTATGCCATGTTAAGCAACTACGACCGATTAATAGCGACCCAGAGCTTCCAGTCTTCCATTATGGGCAATCCTCAACTTAATGCTGAAAAAACTATCACCTATGAAGTCGGTCTCTGGCAAAAATTAAACAGGTCGATGAGTCTAGAGGTGAACGTGTTCTATAGAGACATTTATGAACTCTTAAGCACAAAAGTTATCACCACATATAACACAATCAAATATGGTATGTATACCAATAAGGACTATGGAAATGTGAGAGGAATGGAGCTAAAATATGAGCTCAGGAGTGGACCCTTATCCATTTTCACAAACTATACACTGCAATACACAAAGGGAAACGCTGACAACCCTGCTCAATCCTATAGCCGGGAAGGAAACAACCAGGATCCGGTAAGCAAACTCATCCCAATGAGCTGGGACCAGAGACACACTTTTAATACAACTGTTGGATACAATACAAGCTCTTACGGGGTCTCACTCACTGGATATTATAACTCAGGAACTCCCTACACTTTCTCT
>DASCRE010000249.1:0-8249 GCA_034408645.1 Fidelibacterota bacterium
GTTGTTCCATCATCACCATAAATTGATAAATTTATATACGCTGTTCCGCTATCTAATATTAACTCAGAGGCACCCGCACAGTTACCATCTTCATCAAAGGCCGCTACCCAATCTCCATTATCAGCGGGATTACTATCAATGGTTGCCTGCCCTTGGAACACACCTGATAAATTTGTGGGATTAACCAAGGCCTCAAACGGATTCTGTCCAAAAATTAACCCAGTTAATAAAATAAAAATTTTTAAAATTGACTTAGTCATCTTAGCCTTTTTCCTGTAGAAATGAATTATTTTTCCTGAAATACACCGTTAGATCTTCTAAAAAATGATTATGGCCATCCATTTAATTTTTTATAATCAATATCAGATAAAAATAATTTCATTCAAATTTTCAAGTAAACACCCGCACGAAACATTTGATAATTAGACAAAGTTTATCGACGAAATATTCCTTAAAACATCGATACTTAGATTTTAAACTCAGTTCTAACTTTATTATCGTTAACTGTTACAAAAGCGGAATGGAAAATGAGTTGTTTTTCGATAATAATCAACGAAAAAAATAACTTATTTTTTATACTATAAATAAACTATCCATTAAACATATTTATGATACTACCGCAACAATACCATTTTTTTTGTCTGTACAAAATCCTCAGATTCTATTCTATATAGATACACACCTGTACTTACACTCCGATCCTGATTGTCCTTTCCATTCCACACAACAGAATGATATCCTGGCATATTTTTAGAAACCGAAAAGGATTTAACTTCTTTTCCCAATAGGTCAGATATAATAATATTAACTTGCCTTTCTTGTGATGTTCCATATCTAATCGTAGTAGATGGATTAAATGGATTTGGGAAATTTCCAATAACTGTAAACTCCAATGGAATTTCGGAAAAAACTAAATCGACTTTCTGAAGATTCATATCCCCACTGAATGTGATATCAGTAGAGCTTAACACAACATTGCCTAATTTAAAAATTAGTCGTTCCCCCTCTATCGCACCGTCAATCTCCTCTGTAGTTTTATCATCACCATATACTGCTCCTGTCAATAAATATCCACCCTCAAGAATTTCCATTTCACCCACGATGAGTCCGTTTTCCGAAAAAATATTCACTTTTGACTCATAGCCTAGCTCAATATCGTGGGATGAAATAGTTCCATTAACAAACATACATGAATTTGTTTTTATAATGGCAGGGTTAATATTTCGAACAATCTGTCTTCCTCCATTTCCTGATGGGAGGGGATACTGAAAGTCACCAACTGATTCATTGAGCTTAATCCAATATGCGGTACCATTTTCTAGTGTGGTCAAGGTATTTAAAAAGTTCATCCCATTTGGATCAAAGAAGGCAAAACCATTTTCACTAAAACCAGTTACATAAACTAAATTATTATTCTCAATTAATTCAGAAAATGCTTCCTCTGGGAGACTGTTTTCCAATAGCCAATACCCAATTAAATTCCAATTCTCCCACATGAATATTGAATATTCACTTGAGAGGGAAACGCCATTGTGGCCGAATATGTCTGCTTCGTTTACCTTTACCCAATATCCTCTACCATCTTCAATAGCGGTAAGAGTATTAAGAAAACCATATCCAAAAGGATCATAAAAATTTGACCCATTTTCATCGTAACCAGTGATGTTAACTAGATTATCATTTGTTAATAAATCACTGAATACAATATCAGGCTGATTCTCCATTAGAAAAATATCAAAAGAAATCAAATTCCAACCTTCGGCCACCACATGATCATCAGATGACATTATAAATATCTGTCCTGATGCAGCGTTTGTAATGCTTTCGTTCTCATTCCATTTAATTTCATCAACCATAATAAATGCAGGATCCGAATTAATATTATTTACTGTAAATAACAGATTCACAAGTTCAAATTCTGACGGTTCGCTCTCTACAGAAGAGCCAACCAAAATTAATGATCCGTTCTCATTAAAGTACTGGTACGAAAATCCGGAATTACTATTTTCCTGAATACCTTCAAAGGATAACCGAGAAATATCATAAGATATATTTGCTTCAAAGGATAAAATATTTTGACTGTTTGATACTTGAAACGGAATAACAGCTAACTCTCCAGACATAACTGTTTGATCCTCTATAGCAATATCTCCACTAGCAATAATATCTGAGCTCACAGGTAATTCTTCAACAAGTCCAACCATGTACTGGAGGATATATGATGCATCCAATGCTGATAATTCTTCACTTACGTTAACGTCTCCTATGAGTATCTGAATTGGTTCTAATTCAATATAACCCACAAGATATTGAAGGATTACTGATGCATCATAAGATTGAACAATATCATTCATATCTACATCCCCATATAGCGCAAGAACCTCGATCTCTGTTTGTTCAGACGTATCCATACCATGATTGGTACTAACAGTTAGGGTAACCTGATAAATACCCGGAACTTCATACACATATACAGGATTTTCATCATCGGAGATATCTCCATTACCAAAATTCCATTCATATTGAATTGAATTGCCTGAACCAATGTCAGATGTATTAGCAAAAGTAGTAGTTAGAGGGAATAAACCGGTAGATGGCTCAACCAAAAATGAAGATGAGGGTGGAACAGGTTCAAGGATATATATTCCACCATTCTCAAATGTTGGGACCTCCTCACCACTATCAAACACTGCCGAAGAGATAATGATTGAGACAAAATCCACATCAATATCATCATTCAATTCAAGATCTAGTGAAAAGAATAAACCATCACCGGATATACTGTTTGCCCCGGCCATAGCTATTAAAATCGAATTCTCCACTTCATTGCTCGTTACGGTCCAATTTGAATTATAGGGTAAAGACTCGTCTAAATTTATTTCCACAAAATCCGCATATTGACTGAATCCATATACTTCAACATCCGATGAGTTTGCTGATAATCCATCAGGAAAATGAATGTAAATAGGAACAGAAACAACGTATCCTTCATACGCCTCAACGTTATCTACTGTAACAACAATATTTTCATCCTGGATAAGTATTGAATTTTCATTACCAGGAGTTCCACCAAGAACCAAACTTGAGCCCCAATTCCCAGGAAATTCATTCCCTTCAAAAGGATGAACCAATTCTAGCGATGGCCCATTACCATCTGGTTCTGTAGGCCATTCGCCCTCGTCATCATAGTTGACATAATCTACTTGTCTTCCATAATTATCCAACAGCTCAAGTTCCTCACCTCCATTGTAAATATATCCCTCGTACTGGAAAACTTGATATCCATTTCCTAAATAAGTATCTGGATTCTTAGCGACAATTATATATTCGTAGGCATTAATCTGACTACCAATAGGAAACTCAGAATCTATACCAAGAGTAATCCTATAACCACTTAGGTCGACAGAAAACTCTTCCTTGTTATAAATTTCAAGAAATTCAAAATCACCATCACTTCCCTGAAGTTCACTGCTTGGATTGTAATGAATTTCATTGATAACAAGACCGACCACTGGTGGTGGTTCAATTTCGTCCCCAAAATAATATATTTGCTCTATTTCGCCACATCCGATCATAGGAGCACCATTGTTATTGTACCAGCAATCGAAAGATTCAGGATAATCCAATATTATATTTTCTGATGCCACCCATATTTTTAAATGGAAATTTTCACCATCATTAATTCCTTCATCAATTTCCGTGAGCGAATCGTCACCATAAATAGTAAGATTTGCATAAGAATTACCCTCATCGATAACTAAGGCTGAGGCACCAGAGATATTTCCATCACTATCAAATGCAGCGATCCAATCATCAGACGAACCTGTTTCCTCATTGATTATTATTTGACCCTGGAATATCCCTGACATTGGGGTAGGAGTTACATTTCCTTCAAACGGGTTTTGGCTAGGTTCGATATTTGGAGTAATACATAATATTATTTGCGTAAATGCTGGATTATCAATAGTTGTATCTGTGCTATTTGTCATATCAATCCACAATAATTCGCCACCAAAAGAATCCATAAGTACTATTGTTCCTAATTCTGACCATCCGCTATTGTCCCAACTAAAATTAATGATATTGTCTTCAGGATATTGGAGCTGCAAGGTTACGCTGTGCTCACTCAAATCACCATCCCCATCTAAGACTTGGGTGTAATATCTATCTCCATTCCAGAATAAGGCAGCATCAAAACTAGGTGGCGGTGGTGATGGAGGCGCGAAAATATCAAAGTTAGAATCATAATCATCAGTAGCATAAGGTGAAAATCCCACTACCAGATCATAATTACTTGAGCCGCCGGAAACATTCAGATTGATGGAAAAGTCTTGAGTAAAGATTATTTGCGAAAGGACAGTAAAGATAAATACCTTCTTAAATCCGGACATTAACAACTCCTATTCTTTTGATTATTGTGAACTGAAATACTATTATTAGATAATATTATAAAATATTATTCTATCTAAATTGACGACTAATCAGGAAAGAATATAGTACTCTCAACGGTATTTATAAATATCTATTGGAGTGAATGGTATACTAAAAAGAGTATTTATATTTGAGTTTCATCCGAAACTCTGTGTAATCAGTTCGTGGATAGGCAACAAAATCATTGACAGTAATAGTTCCAACATCAAACCCAACCATTTGATTCTGTGATATTTTATACTGTGTTCCCACATTAAAAGTAATTTTCCGGTTAGAGATATCGGGGACATCTGAACATTGAGCGTCTGTTGAAGCAGGTTTATCACCTTCAACCAGACCTAATCCAGCATACACTTTTAATAAATTATTTGCAAAAATATAAGATGCTTTAGTGTTTATAAGTGAAAAGGTCGTTACCGTTTCCGTAACCGGAATGTTCTGTGACAGTCCCATACCTAAATTGAGAGACAGCCTGGACGGGAATGTCTGGGTCACTGCCAGCATATATGAATTACTTTTGAACGCTCCCTCTGGATTTGTATTATCCTTAAAATCCATAAGCATTACATTTCCTGAAAGCCCAAATTCAATATCCTTTAACGCAAAAGCATAGGAAGGGCCAAGGGTAAACGTTGTAGTATGATCATCACTCAATTGAACCCCTTCAGTATTCGGATTGACTGCTTCTCCGTTCCTTGTCATTAGGCGATATCCTACACTAATTCCTGGATATCCCTTAAAACTGAAATTGGCATTTGTTGCATAGGTTGTACTATGTGTGGTCTGAACATCAAATAAATCAAGGTTATTCCTGTTATTTTCAAATCCCATAGCTAACATAATTTGGTTATCTAAAAATTTAGTACGTCCATCTAGCTTTAATCCCTGTATATCTGTTTGTACAGATGAATTACCAAGAGAGGAAAAATTTCGGGGAATACTTTTGAAAGCACCCTTAACATCAAACAAGGCTAACTGGGTGCTAAATTCAAGCATATAAGCATCCGTAGCGGTTAGAGTTACATCATCGATTGTTGGATCAAAATTGTTCTCCGTGATGGTAGATGCGGCCCAGTAAGCAACCACCTGGGTATTATTAAATAGGGAAAGAGATGAATTCATTCCAATCACTGAATTGTTTTGGTGACTATATTTTGTTTTTTCAGTACTGTCTGTGGGGATATTCATGAATGATCCATACAACTCATCTTCCATGGAGGACGTATCGTCTTCAACCTGTAAATAGTTCATTCCCAATTCAAATCCCAGCGGTATTGGAATAAAAAGTTTTGGTTCACCCTCCCACGAGTATGAAGTATTGACACCAACTAATTTTTGGGCAAAGGTACCTTTTACATATTCTGGAATTCCTTCATCATTATTCTGAAGAATTGCAGGAAGCATTTCCTTGGTGTTACCATAAACCAAGGTAGTTTTAATTCCTTTAAAATTAGCGTCTGCGATCAGTCCTCTTATACGTGCGCCTTTTAATGTTAATTCGGAAAAACTAGGATTATGATCTCCACCCTTTAATGAAGCGTAAGGAGTTTCAATACTAAATTTGAATCTATCTAAAGGCTGTCTCCTGGAATCAATTTCCCTTGCAAGCGGATCAAAATGTTCACTCAATGCCATGCTAAATGTTGCTTTAAGTAATCCTTTACTGAAAGTGAGTTTAAATTTTGGTTTTTGATTATCAAGTGGACGATTATCCGGTTGATCCTTCCCTGAAAACGTATCATATTCAGATTCATAGTCCACAGTTCCTTTAATTTTTGCATCAGATAAAAATGTCTTTTTGACCTCCTCCTGTTTGACCGAAAAAGTCCACTCACTGGTAGGAGCCGCATTGCCCAATTTATCCATAACTGAAAATTGAATAGTGTGGGTTCCAAATTCAAAAGCCCCCGGAGGAACAAATGAAATAAAATCCTGGTCCACTGAAGCTTCACTGGTAAAATCCTCCCCATCAATAACAAGTGAGATTGTCGATATATCTACATCATCTTCTTCATCATAAATAGAGATCACCACCATTTGATTTCCATCTTTATAGACACCACCATCATCGGGCTGCATCAGAAGAACATCCGGGGCAGATGTTTCTGAAAAACGAATATATTCTATAAAATTAGCATTGTTCTCGGGATTGAAGTCCGGAACAGATGCAATATTATTGGCATCGTCCGTCGCCAATAGATAGTACTCGACGCCATATGGGCCTACATCCTCAGATGGTATTTCAAATTGATAACCATTAAACTCCAGAGACATTGGCTCATATTTAAAAACCTTTTCACCTTTTACACGATAGTACACCAGAACATCTCTCACAGCTACATTATCCATCACAATAGCTTGAATGACAAGCGGTTGTCCCTCATATACCTCTTCAATAATTTGGTGAAGTATATTCGGCTTTATATAATCATTAGCTGAATAAACCAATGTACCTATCAAAAGGAACAAGAGAGACAAATATTTCTTCAACATTTTAACCATTATCTAATCTCCGCTACCTTCACTTGGTTTTACCTTCAGAATCACTTTTACAGAGCCATCGGGGTTTTCTACAACCTGAGGATCACCGGATAGCTGCATCAGTCCGTTAAGCAATTGGTCAAACACATCTTCTGTATTTCCTGAACCTTTACTGATAGAACTCCCCTTTAATGTTTTCCCTGAAATTTTATCTACCAAACCCGGAGCAATCTTCCCCAGTGCCTTTGAAGCCTTACTATTTATTTTATTCATGGCTTCCTTAGATCTCTTCATATTGACAACTAATTTTCCAGGGGATGCATTTTTACCGGTAACTACAACAACTCTTTTTCCTACCTCTACTCCTTTTGCTTTCAGAACTCCTTTACCCTTATTTATTTTTACAGAAACTTCTGATGACCATGACTGTCCTCCATCACTGGATACTTGAACTCCATCTTTTCCTGCAACGACTACCTCTTCACTGTAATTCAAGGCGTTATTTCCATCCGCATCTTTAGCATTTATTTGAATGTTAAAGGGTTCTCCAATATCTTTGCCTCCCGGTTTATCAGGGCTCAGTTTTAACTTCCACTCTTCTTTGGTTTTCTTCTGCCAGCTGGGCACCGCTTTTTGAGGAACAGAAATGGGTTGGCTGGGGCTCTCTCCAGAACGGGAAACACTTGTCGTCATTTCGGTTGCCAAGATCACACCAAGCTCATTCATAAACTCAACAGTTCCTTCCAGAACGGTTAAGTGGGTAGTGCCATCCTTTTCAACCATAAGATTAAACTCTGTTCCTTTCACCGATGCTACACTGGTAGGAGTCTGAATTTTAAATTTTGATCCGGTGGTGGTTGTTACATTCATCTCACCAACGGCTATGGCAATATCCGTTTCCAATTCCCGTTTTACAGTTCGTTTTGATTTTACTGTGAACTTGGTATTTTCTCTGACCTTTATCATACTACGATCAAGAAACATGATTGAACCAAATGATGCCGACCCTGTTTCCAGTTTATCTCCGTTGGCTAATTTTCCTCCAAGAGATGCTGCCTGCCATCCTGGTTCCGAAACCATATCAATCTTAACTTCCCCTACCACCTTATTTAAAACAGCAACAGGTCGTGTAACTCCAAATATTACATTGATCCCAATACTCAAGAAAATGAGTGGGATCAACATGTGCTTTTTAGAAATCGTGTTCATTTTTAGTTCTCAAACTCCACGATAATTTCAATCTCACCTGTGGGTGTCATAAATAGACCTGTTGGACTTGAATCTCCCAAGCTGCTCCCATCCGCTGACAGAGCCTGGATTTTCCAGTAATATGTAGT
>DASCRE010000250.1:0-2565 GCA_034408645.1 Fidelibacterota bacterium
AGTTTAGTCCTTTGTCCGAACGTTTATAAAAACCAAACCCCAGCGTTATCAAAAAATAGAGCAGGACCAGAGTTTGGTCTAATTGATTGTTTATCACGAATTAGAAAGCGTACTGAATAGTTAGCCCATAATGAGCAGGTTTTCCATACATTTTATATGATTGCTCACCTATATCTCCAATTCCAAGGTCAAAGTAATATCCTTTTGTGGCGTATTTTTCATCAAGAACGTTTTTACCCCATGTCGTAATATTCCATTTATTATGTTTCAAGCTTATACTTGCATTAAAAATATTATAATATTGTGACTTTTGATAATATTGATCTTCAAAGTAGAATTCATCCATTCCAGAACTTTCTAGACTAAAATGTATTTTTTCCCCCAGAAAATAATTTATAACAAAAGAATAACTAAAAGCTGGTGAGTGAGCAGGCTCTCTGTTCCCATATACATAAGAAGGATTTATGGGATTTGTATATGATTTTACATGGTTTTTTAGCAAACCAGCATTCATATTTAATATCAGGTTATTATTCAACCGATATTTAATTGAAGTTTCAATGCCAGAATTAAATCCTTCTGTAACATTTGCTGTAAAAAAATCGAAGCTTAAAGGATCATCAGTATTTGTCTGGAAAGAAAGTCTCACTTGCTGATTAGACCTTTTCATATAGAAAACAGTAAATTGGGCATCAAATTTTTCTTTTTGATAACCAAATCCTACACTGGCATTTAAATTATATTCAGGATCATAAACGCGTTGAGAATCAAGAAGATATGGATTTTGGTTAATTCCGCCAGCCTTATATCCACGACTGAAGGAAGTGAATACATGTAGGTCATCATAGATCCAGGATCTTATAGAAGAGTGGAGACCAATCATCTCTGTTGTTATTGATGTATCCAATGATTTAATGGGTATAGGCTCCCAAGTTGTATAATCAAGTGTGTTGCCTGTTCCATCGTACAATATCTTTGTTTGATTGAATCGGGTTCCGATATTAAACTCGGTATTTTTTGTAATCTGAGAGGTATTGTTAAGATATAGGGATATAGTAGTGATATTGAAATCAGTACTAATATCAGTTGCCTGTCCGCCAAAGAGCCAGCCTTCCCTTAAATCTGTTTCCTTTAACTTCTTAATGTATATTCCTGAAATTATTTTGTTTTTATCATTAATGAGTTTTGATATTCTTAGATCATGGGCAATTGTCCTACGGTTTCTAATTGTTTCATCTTTAAACGACCAATCATAATAACATGGATAATATCCAGGATCTTCATTGCATGTTTCTTCAGAAAAATAATCAAAATTTTCTTCATACCAGTTATATGGATCATTTTCCCAATACTCCGAATTTCCCCAATCGCCATCAAATGCATATATCATTTCATTATCTGAATATGAAAGAATTGAAGTTATATCAATATTAAATTTCTGTAAATTTGTTCTTAGAGAAAATGATCTGGTTGTTATTTCATCCTTACCTTGATAGTCTGTATAAGTAATCCTTCCATTGTTGTCAGGTGCCCATGCGTCATAGCCATTTTGCATAATACCCAATAAGTTTGTTAATTTCATATTCAACCAAGAAAAAGGTTCCCATTTCAGTTTTATACGGAGATATTTTTCATCTTGTTTATTTGTATCAGTCAACTTCCTATATTTATTATCAATAAAACCATCCGTATAATTACGATATGCAGTGATGCGAAAAGCAGCATTTCTATAGAGAGAGTTTGAAAAAGTAACTCCCATGGTATTGCCCTGATCTGAGTTAACTCCGATTTCCGTTTTTCCACTCATAAAAGGGGTTGGATTTAATGATTGCATATTAATAACCCCAGCCATTGCATTGGGGCCAAATGCATAGGTTTGAGGACCTCTATGCACTTCAAGTTGTGCCATATCAAAGACCGCACCAATTGACCCTATGCCAGAATAGTCAACATCGTCAATTATATAACCGACAGAATAATTAGGTGGACCCTCTCCTGCAAACTGACTAATCTCACCAATGCCTCTGATCAATATGTACCGAGGTCTAGATGTTGCACTTGCATATGTAATGTTGGGAATTTGGGATATCAAATCTTGAAAATGTTCATCATTCCCACTGCGAAATTCACTTTGTGACATTACACTGATACTATTGCTTGATTCCCTGAGAGTATGAGGGGAAAGTCCACTTTTTACAAGAATTTGATTTGAAGGAATTAGATATTTATCTAATAGGATATCATGTGGAATGTGCTCAGCTAGAAAGGCAATTTGCTTATAGCCAATATGTGAAAAAATAATAACATCCTGCTTATTTACTGAAAATTCGAATAATCCATTTCCATCTGTTGTTATGCCTTTAGTATCAGTATATACATTGACATTTTGTATTGGCTGATTATTTTTATCCATTACCTTTCCAGAAACTGTAATGGTTTTCCCAAGGAGGTTAGTAATTAAAAGTGGAATTATAAAGGCTGGGCAGTATTTTTTCATGTTTCCCTCCGCTAGTATTATCTAGATCAGGTTAAGGGTATCATCTCAGCCGATTATCTATATATAAT
>DASCRE010000251.1:0-19286 GCA_034408645.1 Fidelibacterota bacterium
GTTTTTATCTAGAAGTTGTTCTACTATTTCTCCTCTTGCATTTACTTCAAAAAAGTCCATACCTTTTTGACCATTTAAATATTTTTCATAATATTTTTCAATACCATTCCAACCGGTTAAATCACCTAAGTCATAGTTACCCTGATCACCTATATTTTTTAATATTGAACGATCTATTTCTCTAACATACCCTAAAAAGTGAAAACCATTTAATCGACTTGGATAAGATCTCTCTGGTAGTTTTTTGTAATACGTTCCAGCCAAGTTTATCTTGTGTTCCTCTAAAAGACTCAACTGCATAAAATTTAGATTTTTGGCTAATCGGACATTGGTAAACCTATTTTTATAATATCGTTTATAATTTTTTTCTAAAACCTCAAAGGGAATTCCTGTTAATTCTTTAATCAAATTAAATTTAACCTGCTTGTTTTCAAATTCCTTAGGAATTGCAGAAAGAACAAAGGTTGGATAATTATCTACCAATATATTTCTATCCCTATCTAAAATAAGTCCTCTTGGTGCAGGGATAGAGATTGCTTGAATCCGGTTTACTTCTGCCTTTGTATAATACATTTCATGCAACACAATTTGAATATAAAAATATCTGGAGAACAAAACAAAAAAGACCACTGTAACTATTCCTTTTATAATCATAATTTGCCCTTGATCTATTTTATTTTGAGCTTTTAACATTCAGGGTTTTTTATATAGAGGTGCAATAATTTGCAGAATACCTGCAAAACCTAATGTGTAAAAGGTAGTTAAAATCCATAGTAAAATAAATTGAACTGGATTTTCAATCACTGTAGATTGATATCGAATAAAAGTAGTACAAAAAAAATGGAAAAATATTATACAAAGCCAAACACTATGGAAATGAAGTTGTGAATGAATTTTTTTATGATACATTACTATTCCAAGTATATATCCCGTTAAAGTATACGTCAGAGGAGATAATCCAAATGATGTACTCACACCTAATAAATCTGAAAATATTCCCAAAATAAATCCCAGCAATATGCCTTTAAAACTGCCATGTTGTATACTCACATACAAAAGATAAATGAGAAGAAAATCAGGTCGTATACCGTTCAATGATAAAAAATCAGAAAGCAAGATTTGAATCACTAAAATAGTTAGTCCAATGATATATATCTTAATTTGATACATTATTCTCATTAAGGATAACAAAAACATCTAAGAGAGACTCTATATTCTCTGTAATATGAACTAATATAATTTTTTCAAAACTACCAGATTTATCAATTATGCCGCTTACCGTTCCAACAGGAAGGTTTTTTGGATAAATATCACTAAAACCAGACGTCACCACACTATCTCCAACACGAACAAAAGCATTTTTTTGTACTTCCCTTATTTGACATATATTGTCACCATACCATCTTAATATTCCTGTATTCCCTTTGGGCATAATTCTAACACTCAAACGATAATTAATATCATTAATGATTTGTACTATAGATGAATATTCTCCAGCAATTAATACTTTTCCAATGACACCTTTCGGAGTAAGAACGGGATCGTTTTTTTCAACACCGGATTGTTTTCCAATATCAATTGTTAGTGAATTGATATTGGGTAATATACCTTTATTAATTACCTTAGATGGTAATAAGGTTAATTGATTTTCTCTTTTAAAAGATAACAAGTTTTGCAATCTTTGATTCTCATGTTCAAGGAATTGCATCGTAGATACTTGTAAAGATAATTGAAGAACCTTTTTCCTTAATAGAGCATTTTCTTCATCCAAGGTGTAGGAATATTTTATCCAAGTTACAGGTTTGTAAAATGTGGAAAAAAAATCAATTGCTCTAGCACGAAACAATTCTACATTTTGTGTGGAGTTATTCGAAAAAAGAAGAAAAAAGGAAAGGATTGTACAACTAATAAATAAACCATGATGTTTATTTAACGCTAAAAATGAAAATATCTTTTTCATAAAAACTAAATCAACACATCTCTATATTTCCTTACGTTTTCAAGAACCATCCCTGTTCCTTTTACCACAGACAATAATGGATCTTCAGAAACATTAACTGGAATATTTGTCCGTTCCCTTATTATTTGATCTATACCGTTCAACAAACTTCCTCCTCCTGTCAAAATAATTCCTCTATCTAATATATCAGACGCCAATTCAGGAGGTGTTTTTTCCAAAGCTTGTTTTACAGATTCCACAATACTATTTACAGGGTCTTTCAGTGCATGCCTTATCTCATCTGAAGAAACTTGAATAGTATTGGGAATTCCATTTACTAGGTCTCTTCCCTTTACAGAAATTGTTTCTGGTTTCATCCGCATTGCTGAGCCAACAGTTTTTTTAATGGATTCACTCGTAGGTAAACCAATTTCTAATTTATGCTCATTTCGAAACCATTGGACAATAGCATCATCCATTTCATCACCTGCAATTCGAATAGATTCTTTAGTAGCAACTCCATTAAGGGAGATAACTGCAATTTCAGTGGTTCCACCACCAATATCAACGATTATATTTCCTATTGGTCTGCTGATATCTAATCCGATTCCAATTGCAGCAGCTACAGGTTCTTCAATAAGGAATACTTCCTTCGCATTAGCTCGCTCCCCTGAATCCTTGACCGCTCTCCTCTCCACATCTGTAACCCCGCTGGGGACACATATGACCATTCTTACTCTTGCGATTCGATTCAGTTCGACTTTTCTTATGAATCCCTGCAACATACCATCCGTCATATTGAAGTCAGCTATCACTCCATCCCGCAAAGGCCGAATTGTCTCAATATCCTTATGCGTTTTTCCCACCATTTCTTTTGCTTCCTTCCCAACAGCAAAAATCTTTTCATCATGGACAGATCTAGCAACTATTGAGGGTTCATTAATAATCACTCCTTTTCCACGAAGCCAAATAAGAGTATTTGCTGTACCTAGATCTATAGCAATATCACCGGATAACCAACTAAAAGGTTTTTTAATTATGGATAATATATTCAAATGGGGTGATAGTCTTGATTATTGAAGTAGAAAATTACAGCAATCTTGAATTATATCCATTGATAATTCATATGTTTGATCATTTTTCTTCCACACTATGATGTTATTTCAAGGAATAGACAAGAAATGCGGTGTTTCCAATTGATAGTCACCGAATCCATTCACGTCTACAAATCTAAAAGATTTATTTATTGTAAAATAATACCAACTTTCAAATGATTTTTGGTTAGAATAATCTGAGAATCTTTTCTTTTCATCTGGGGGACCAAATAAAATATAAATCATTCCCATATCTGTTTTCCATCCTTCTTGAAATCCACTATATTGTTTAATTGTATATCCTACTCTTATATAATATTCATCCATGAGCTCATTTGCCAACGTCTCCCCTGATGGATCCCGGTCATTCCAGAATTTTTTAAATAATTGCTCCTTTTCTATTTTGTTAGATTTTTTTAATTCATTACGCTCTTCTGAAGTCAAAATATATTTCATTTGATCTAGTGCTATATCAATATCAGTTACAAAACTAGAAATACCCGGTTTTGAAACAAGCAATTCTACAGATTTTTCATCCTGATTCTTTTCATCTACTAATGTTACTGTAAATGTATATGATAATTCAGAAAAAATAGAGATTGGGAGGTGTATATAATGATAAATTTTATTGAAATTAACAGGTATTTCCTTACTACCAGTTGCTTGTTTCTCCCCAACTTTATTTAATATTTTCCATTCAAGCAGACACCTATTCGAATGACTTAAACCAGAAATAAAAAAACTGACTGAGTCTTTTGCAGAATAAAGAAAATAATTCCAACTTGGAATAAGACCAGGAGTAAAACCCCAATTCCCTGGTTTGTCAATGAGTAAAATAGGTTTATTAATGTAGGATGTATGTGATATTTCTAATTCCAAATCCTGACTTATTTTATGAAAGTCCCTACTGTTTTTATCAAAAACAGTAGCCATTACAACATATTTGTTCACTGGAATTATTTTTTCTGTGAAAAAAGTGACCGTTTCAGTCTTCCGGATTGTTTCAATATAACTTTGTGCATATATTGAATCAGACCATGTATTTTTTTGAATCAATTCTCCTTTTTTATTCATCACCGAAATTTGGGCTTCATATCCTGAGAAAAATTCATTGTTTCTTTTAACAAATTGTAAAGTTTTTAGAGGAATGGAGAGATACATCTTAACTAAAATAGAATCCTGCGATTTTGTAGTAACAGGTACAATATTCAAACGCATATTTTTGAAATTACTCACATCATCATTTTTCTTCCTACCATGAATATTTTCAATGAAAACTAAAAAAAATAGAAGTGTAAATATCCAACAAATCAGTTTTGTTTTTATTTGATGATTATTCATTTTTCCATAAAAATCGTGTTAAACCTTGTGATGTTCCAATCCACAATTCTTCATTATCCAGATATAGTGCATTTACTTTTCCCAGAAAAGGGTAAGCATATTTATCAATAAAAAAGTGTTCAAAACTAAATTTAAACAACCCTGAATTATTACCAAAAAAAGCGTATTCTTCATTGATTGTCATAGCTAACACCCTTTGCTGTCTCAGGGCACTAAACCTGAATATTATTCTCCATATTCTTGTTTGTCTGTCATAAGAAATTAATCCCTGTTTTGTAGCAATATAAACTATATTATTATATAATTCTATTTGCCAACAATCAGTTATCAAGTTTTCTTCACCACCAAGGTAAGAATGGTTACCTACATCTCGAAAATCTAGTAATGATTCGGTAATTTCATTATATATATACAATCCATACTTTGTAGCAATCCATATTTCTTTACCAAGATACTCTATATCATAAATAGACTCATCTTTGAATGAAAATTCGATTCCAATAGAATCAAATTGTTTCTCTACTGGATCAATCCTCGAAATTCCCCTATTTGATCCAATCCATACAAAGTTAGAATCCCATGTCATCGTATTTATATAACCATCTAGTTGAATTTTTGTTTCATCCAATAAGCGCCAAAAATCTTTCTTCTCGTTATACACAAGAATCCCCATAGATCCCCCAAACCATAATTCATTATTCACATTTAATACCGAATATATTTTTTGGGGAGACATATTAATATTAATATCAAAATCATGCGATTTAAAATAATGTTTTTTATAATCATAAAATGTGATTCCTTGTGGAGGAGTAGACATTCCACAAATCCAAAATCCATCTTTAAATCTCAGTAATGCAGATACATTTACATCTGATAATCCGAAATGAATGGGGTGAAATGTTTCCATATGAAAATCCCCTTTCAATATAACCCCGTCATTTACACCCAACCATATATCCCCATATCGGGATGAATAAAATGCTGTAACACGTTTATCTCTTCCGTTTGAATCGATCAAATATCCGTTATTGTAAATCCACCCATCCATCATAAAATAGTTGTCAAACGGTTCCGGTATAACTACACTATTATTAGAAACAGAGGCACTCCAAATTATATTTTCCTCATCAGGAAATGACATTATTGATATTAGAATTCCAGAGATATGGTCCAGTTTGATATATTGATTATTACTTCGAAGCCAAA
Organism: Fidelibacterota bacterium; assembly: GCA_034408645.1. Taxonomy (GTDB): domain Bacteria; phylum Fidelibacterota; class Marinisomatia; order Marinisomatales; family AB-629-J13; genus AB-629-J13. The sequence goes on from DASCRE010000251.1 coordinate 5,584, forward strand.
GATTGTTTTCTGTGGATCCTATTTGATGAAATTTCAAATTACTACCACCAATATCTCTATTCTTTATATGTGTCCATCCACCTTCTCGCATGTGAGAATAATTTAATCCATTATCTGTTCCTATCCATAAAATACCTGTATCAAAATCAAAGTGAACAGCTTTGATTACATTTGAAGATAAACCTTGTGCCATGGTTAATGAATTATCCATTTCATCTGCATAAATATGATACCTTAATACACCTCCCTTTTCAGACCCGAAATAGATATAAGAATAACCTTCGGAAATGGAAGTGATCGCTCCTGTTTCAGTAATGGTAATCCAATCAAATGGATCAAATCTTGGATCATATTGACAAAAAAGGAGATTAAAAGAAAATATTCCTAATATGGAAATAATATGATATATATATGAAACCAACTCCATATTTAATACTTACATTGACTTTGGCCTAATATAATTACTAAATAAAATGCTTACTGATACTTCATGTAAGATAGTTTTTGACCACTTTGTTTAAGTTATCAAGAACAATGGGGACAACCCCCACCTCTTCACATACAATCCCCGCAGCATAGTTCGCCACAAAGGCCGATTCTTCAGCATTTGCCCCAGACGGTTCTGAAAGTGCAAAAGTGCTTATAACTGTATCTCCAGCTCCGGAAACATCGTGGACGTGCAAGGCTTTTGTTGGGATTTTATGCTGCTGTTCTTTTGTAAATAAATTGCTACCTTCAGCTCCCAGGGTAACCAATAAAATATCCACATCCAATTTTTCTCTTAAGTTTTGACCTAACATATCAAATTCCTTTTTAGAATTCCACTCTCCAACCACTGACTGAAATTCGAATAAATTAGGTTTTATCATATGAACAGCCTTAAAAGAGGAAAAATTATTAGTTTTGGGATCCACATAGACAGGAACGTTTCGCTGTTTGGATATACGCATTATCTCGGATATAACGCTTGGAGTCAATATTCCTTTTCCATAATCAGAAAGAATAATCCCGTGTGCTTTATTTATATAATTTTTTATATTATTTATTACCTTTTCTTCCACTGACTTTGGAATGAATGAAGTAGATTCCTTGTCAAATCTAATCATTTGTTGATTTTGAGCAATTACACGAGTTTTAACTGTTGTAGATCTATCTTTTACTTGAACAATACCCGCTGTAGACATTGCTTTATCTTTCATTTTTTTCAATAGGGTATTTCCATTCTCATCTTCACCCAAAACTCCTATAAGAAAAGGATTTGAGTTTAGACCAAATAAATTTGTGGCTACATTTCCAGCTCCTCCTGCTCTGGCATTTTCACTAGTAATATTAACAACGGGAACGGGAGCCTCTTGGGAAATTCTGTGGACATCACCCCAATAATAAACATCTAACATTATATCCCCTACTGTTATGATGTTCTTATCCTTAAATTTAGAGATTATTTTCTGGTATCTTGAATAATCCATTCTTTTATTTGTCTCAAAATATTTAATAGTAAAGTATTACTTAATATATTATTATTAATTTTTATCATATATGAATATATGCAATCTATTACTGATTATTTCCTTCTTGAGTTCTTACTCGAAATCCCTGGTCTTATTTTTGAGATGTGTCCATTATCAAAATATATCAGAACAGAAGCAAATTTTTTGATGAGTCTGTCATCATGACTTCCTAAAACTATAGTAGTTCCCAAATTCTTATTCATTCTCTGTATTGTTTTTTGGAATTCCATCTGCTTTTTTTTATCTAGATAAGCACAATAATCATCAATAATCACTACTCTTGGATCTTGATTATGTAGCATGCACTTTAAAATCCATGCTTTTTCACCTTGAGATAAGTTTTTAATTTTTTCTGAAATTAAATTATTTTGGTTTTTTGCTGAAAAATATAAATCATTATTTTTTTTCGAGCTACCGGTAGAGATAGGAAGTAAATCTGAAACAGTTTTATTTCTATCCAGATCTTCAATACTTCCAAACCAGATATCATCAGCAGGTTTGATTTTTCCAAACCAATTGGTTTGAAATTTTTCTCCTTCAAATCGTAACTCACCTACAGAGGGTTTTATACGTCCACCCAATATCTTAAGAAGAGTGGTCTTTCCCGCCCCAATAGGACCAATAATTCCATAAATTGTCCCAGGGTGGCATTGAAAGTGTTTTATATTTAGTACCGTTTTGTTGTGATACCGTTTCTTTATATTAGTTAATTCAAATACTAATCGTTTCTTCATCATTCACTCCTATGTATATGCGAATGAGAGAAGGAAAATTAATCAATTGGGTGAGCTTCTATGAATCGTTCAGCATCAATTGCGGCCATGCATCCTGACCCTGCAGCAGTGATTGCCTGTTTATAACGGTGATCCTGTACATCACCACAGGCAAATACACCTGGGATATTTGTTTCAGATGTTTTTCCTCTAGTGACCAAATATCCATATTCATCGGTTTCTAATAACTCATCAAAAAGGGAGACATTAGGTGTATGGCCAATCGCTAAAAAGACACCATCACAATCCATATTTAACTCTTCATTTGTTTGTTGATTTTGCAATAATACACCACTAACACCTACTTCAACAGAGCCTCTAATTTTTGTAATTACAGAGTCCCATATAACTTTTATTCTATCATTATCAAAAACCTGTTTCTGCATTATTTTGGATGCCCGAAATTCATTTCTTCTATGAATTATATATACCTCTGAAGCAAATTTCGTTAGAAATAATGCTTCCTCCATTGCTGAGTCACCTCCACCAACAACCAATACTCTTTTTCCTTTGAAAAAAAATCCATCGCAGGTTGCGCAAGCAGAAACTCCGTGACCCATTAATTTCATTTCTGAATCCAATCCTAAAACTTTGGCCGTAGAACCGGTTGAGATGATCACTGTTTCAGAAGTATAAATAGTTTCTCCTAACCAAACAGAAAAGGGACGCTTGCTAAAATCAACTTTAGTTACAGTTTGATATTCACATTCAGTACCAAACCGAATCGCTTGTTTCCGAAATAAATTGACGAGATCAGGACCCATAATTCCTTCTGGAAAACCAGGGAAATTTTCAACGTCCGTTGTAATTGTCAATTGTCCCCCTGGCTGGATACCTTCAAAAACTAACGGCTTTAAATTTGCTCTCGCAGCATAAATAGAAGCAGTCAAGCCCGCAGGACCGGAACCTATGATTATTACTTTCCTTCGTATCATTTTATTAAATAAAAATTTCCAAATTTAGAATTTCTATAAAGAAATTCTCTTTAATGTAAGCTAAACAACTTCGTTTAGTATCTTAGTGATACTTTCCTTTGCTACATTTCCAACAATCTGATTAAGAATAGCACCATTTTGAAAAATCAAAAGAGTCGGAATACTCCGCACACCATAATTTGTAGCTGTATTTCCATTGGAATCAATGTTGACCTTTCCAACTTTAACTTTATCTTTATATTCATCAGCTAATTCCGCCACAGTGGGTGCCAATGCCTTACAAGGGCCGCACCATTCTGCCCAAAAATCAACTAAAACGGGAATATCAGACTTTAAAACCTCCAACTCAAAATTATTATCACAAAATTCCATGACATTTTCTGTCATAATCACTCCTCAGTTTTTAATTGTTCTACAAAAAATGGAAAATGAATTTAGATGTTTGGATGAAACTGTTAAACAGAAATAATCAGATAATTGAAATAAAAAGAAATTATATAACGATTGGATTTGTGTAGTAGAATTCAATAGAATATTTTCCTATATTATTTTTAAGAACCGACGCTTCCCCACTTTTATGATGTATTCTTTTTCAGAATCAATCTGAAACTGAATATCATTGCATATTTCTCCATTTATTCTAACAGCATTTTGCCTAATCATTCGTCTACCTTCCGTCTTACTACTGACTATTTTTTGTTCATTCAATATATCTATTAGATAAGATATCTTTTTTATAGATATTTCAGGTATATTTTCAGGGATTCCTTTATTTACGAATATTTTATCAAAGTAATTTTCCCCCTTAATCGCGGCATCTTTATCAAGATATAATGCGATGATTTTTCTTGCCAATTTTCTTTTCAGGTCACGTGGATTTATTTCTGGGTTATTTAAGTCAGCGTTAATCTGTTCTAATTCATTTCTATTGGTATCTGCAGCAAGCTGAAAATATTTAGAAATTAATATGTCTGGTATAGACATTATTTTCCCATACATTTCTTCCGGAGGTTCGTTCAAGGCAATATGATTATTATAAGATTTTGACATTTTCTCGACTCCATCTGTTCCTTCCAATAAAGGATTTGTAATAATCACTTGCGGGTGCTGACCTGATACTCTTTGAAGATCGCGTCCTACAAGTAAATTGAATTTCTGGTCTGTCCCTCCTAATTCTATGTCAGCTCTCAATTCAACAGAATCCATCCCCTGAGCTAAAGGATAGAGAAATTCGTGAATTGAAATAGGGATTTCACTTTTAAATCGTTTAGTAAAATCATCCCTCTCTAGCATCCTTGCTACTGTATATTTACTTGTGAGATGGATTACATCAACAAAATTCATTTTTGAAAGCCAATGGTTATTGTAAACAACATTTATTTTTTTTACGTCCAATATAGACCCCGCCTGATCAACATATGTTTTGGCATATTCGGCAGTTTGTTCACTTGTTATTTGTGGTCGTGTTTTATTTCTTCCTGATGGATCACCTATCATTGCCGTAAAATCTCCAATGACAAGAACAGCATTATGACCTAAATCCTGAAACTCTCGTAATTTTCTCAATACTATCGAATGTCCAATATGTAAATCAGGTCTGCTTGGATCACAACCCAATTTGATTGTGAGAGGTAATTCCTTTTCCCTAGAGAGTTCTAATTTTTTAACGAGTTCATCTTCAGGAATTATTTCCACAGCATTTCTGGAAATAATATCCATTTGTTCATTTATAGGCTTGAACATCATAATTTTTCCCTCAGCACTCTATCCATGTCTCTTTTCATGTCTTTACGCTTAATTGAATCTCGTTTATCATATGTTTTCTTTCCCTTGGCTAAAGCTATCTCTATTTTTGCCCAGCTTCCTTTAAAATACATTTTAACAGGAATCAATGTTAATCCTTTTTCTGAAACTTTCTGAGATAATCGAGTCATCTCTTTCTTGGTTAATAAAAGTTTTCTTTTCCTATATGGATCATGCCCAGAAAAACCAGTGTGGGAATAGGCGCTTATATGAAGACCAAACAATGTAGCAGTGTAATTCCGAATTGAAATATATGAGTCCTTTAAGTTCACCTTCCCTTCTCTTAGGCTTTTTACTTCACTCCCTGTTAATATAATCCCTGCTTCATAGGTATCGATGATAAAATAATTGTGGTACGCTTTCCTGTTGGTTGCAATAATTCCAGATTTCATTTTGGGTCATTGTGTTTTACAGTAAAAATTAAGATAATTGGCGTTTATTCGTTGGGGTTAATTTATACCCTTGAGTAATTTTGTCTTTCTAATTGCCCGGATGGCGGAACTGGTAGACGCACTAGGTTCAGGGTCTAGTATCCATAAGGATGTGCAGGTTCGACTCCTGTTCCGGGCACAGCATAACAGCTAAAGGGTCAACGCGAATGAATTGACTAATATTCCCGGACATTTCATAACTTCAAGACTTCGCCTATAGTAGGTGGATACATCCGGAATAATATTCACTTTCTTACCCACAGCCTCTAGCTCGCTACCAAAAAACCTGTAAAATGTATCATCGAATCGCATAGTTTCAATTGGAGCAACCACCTCCCCTCTCTCTACATGGAAACACGCATACCGCGTTAATCCAGTGATCCTACCAGATGGATTATCGCTCCAATTTAGATAATGGATATTTGAAATAAACAAACCATTATCAATGCTAGGCAAGATATCAACTTCAGATAGAGATCCGGATTGCATTTTTGGGGATCGAAGGAACTCTCCATTCTCAGCCATATTGGATTCCACACCGTACTCAGCAGCAGTTCGTGAACTCACAAGAGTATTCTGAAGTTTCCCTCTATCAATGAGCGTCATAGTTTCCGGAGCTATCTCACCTTCGGAATTAAACCGGGGAACCATGCCCGAAGAAAAATCCTCTTTCAAAGTAAATTTCGGAGATAATATCTCACTGTTATTTCTCATTTTACTAAAACCACTACATCCCTGCTGGATAGAAGCTTCACCAACTCCGTTCCACGAAAACATCCCAATAAAATCACTAACAGCGGCAGGTTCGAACCACACTCTGTAAGAACCAGGTTTAATTTTCACTGGTTTTTTGTTTAACAGTTCTAACTTATTTTTTGATGCACTAAGGAATTCTTCATATTTGTTCTGATCCCAGTCCTCGCCGGAAAAAGTTCCCTTTACCATTTGATGTTGTGGAGTCACCAGTGAATAGTCCAATGTAAATGAGTCGGCTTCAAACCAATGATTTAATCCAAGAGAGTTGGCTGCTCCTCTGAAAGCTCTACCTGACGCCCAAATACCAACCAGGTCCACATTCTGCATTACTGGAAGCAGAGCATCAACGACCTGTTCCTCATTCAATAAAGAACAATGCCTAATGTCTTCAGTGGAATTTGATATTATTGGGTCGACAATATATGGGTCCACAGGGAGCTGAGTAATTTCATCCCTCATCTCTGTTAAAATAGATAGAGCAGTCTTTAAATTATTATCCGGATTATTGGTGTAGGTAAATGAGCGCGAACAGGTGCGGTTATTAAAAATCAATGTCAGCTCGACATCTGCATCATCAACATATCCTGCCTGCCTGATTTTAGCATTATTAATTCGAATAAACTGACTGCTTTCGCCGGAAAAAGTCATTTTCAATGTTTCATCCTTTAATAATGAATCAAACAATTTTGACGAGAATACTTTAAATAATTCTTTCACTATATCAAGCTCCACCAAAAATTGCAACATCATGAAAGAGGCACGCAGGAGAGGCATGACCAACACGTATAACCTGGTTTGGCTCCCCCTTACCACAGTTTGGTGTTCCATAGACCTGAAACGTACTACTATCTCCAACTCTTTTTAAATTATTCCAAAATGAACTGCTGATACCACGATAATTAGGATTTCTCAAAGTTTTTGTAAATTTTCCATTTTCAATCAACTTAGCATATTCACATCCAAATTGAAATTTATTACGATAATCATCAATGGACCAGCTTCTATTGCTTTCCATATATATACCGTGTTCCACAGATTCAATAATATCATTGAATGAGGAATCACCCGGTTCCAAGTTGATATTTCCCATCCTATCAATGGGAGCCCTATTCCATGAACTTGCCCTGAAATTTGCGACCCCAGGTACCCCAGATCTGATCTGACTTTCCATCCCTCCCAAACCTCTCATGAGAGTGCCATCCTTTATCAAATGATGTTTTTCAGCTTTTAAACCACTATCATCATATCCATATGAAGCAAACTCATTAGAAACAGTTGGATCAAAAGTTATATTCATCAGTGGAGAACCATATTTTAAACTTCCAAAGTCTTTCAGATTCACAAAACTCCAACCAGCATAATTTCGTTCATCACCAAGTATCCGGTCAACCTCTATTGCGTGACCGACACTCTCATGAATCTGAAGCATCATCTGATCGGAGGCAATAACCAAATCAGTCGTTTCATCAGGGCACTCATCAGCCGTCAATAATTCTAGAGCCTGCTCACCAATTCGAGTGGCACAGGCCATTACTTCAAACTCATCAAAGTATTCCATGCCCATTTGAAAACAATTTCCACGCATACCACCAAATGTCCTGGTTTGCATATTATTTCCATCCTGAGCGGTTGCACGTAAATCAAATTCAAGTAAAAAAAAGTCCTGAGATATATCGCTTCCATTGCTGCTCACAAAATAATGGTCTGATTCAATAACAACACAGAGGGATGTTGCACTTATAATTTTATCAGATATCTTTAAAGCTCGATTGCTTTTTAAGAGCAATTCGTTGATTTCTCCTGCTGAAACAGACCCACGTGATTTATCAAAAGGTGATTGATAGTTTCCGGTGTGAGCAGGGCGTGCGCCCTGATCGAATCTATAAATAGCGTAGGGAGCCCCTATTTCAGCCAATTTTGCCGCTTTGGCCGCTGCAATTGATACACCCCTAGATGTGAGGTCTTTGGTCCCATAATACGCAAATTGTCCATTTTTCAGAACTTCCACCATTATACCGTGTGAATTTGACGAGTCGTTTAAAACAGGATTCCCATCCCGAATCATTCGAGCTGTCGTTGTTTCACTGACTTCTCTCAATCCAACCCAATCAACGGGTACATCAATGGCAGATAATTTCGAATGTAAATCAATCATATTTTTATCAATAATAAATAAAATCTCTTCACAAAATTTAGTTGTTTTTTTCTCTATTGAGAAAGAGATTTGGGTTGTTTCTCATTTCATTTGTGACCTTTTCAAAAGCATTAATAACATCCTGCGTGTCCTGAGAGCTCCCCAGCAAGTAATTTTGTTTTAACCATACTGATTCCTTTTCTGAGAATTTTTCGGTATAAGGAAACGACATATTTTTATAGTCAATTCCTTCCAGCCATGGATACTCTTTTTCATCAACGATAAACAGGTCCTCCCTGTACAGTGGTTTATATCCCTGGTACGTATAAATTCCTTCTGCCTGCATTGCCTCAAAAAATGTCTCTCGGGAAATACCAGAAAAATGGCTACTATCAAATCGACAAATAAATAAATGATTTGCTGACCTCGTTACACTGGGATATTGTTCAAGAGGCGTGATACCATCAATATTGGACATTGCGGAAACAAGCAAATTTCTATTTGATTCACGGACAGTCAAAAAATCATTTATAGAATCCAACTGGGGAATTAATACGGCAGCTTGAATTGCAGCCATCCGGAAGTTTCCACCTAAATGACGATGTTCATACCATCCTCCCTCTCTTACTCGACCACAGTTGTAATAGGAAAAACATTTATCTATGAATGGTTCGTCATTTGAAACAATGATACCGCCCTCCCCTGCTGTCATATTTTTTGATGTTTGAAAACTAAAACAACCCCCGGTGCCAATTCCACCAACTTTCCTACCATTCCATTCCGCTCCGTGTGCCTGGGCCGCATCCTCTATCAGAGTTATACCGTGTTTTTTTGCTATTAAATTGATTGAGTCTAAATCACAAGGTGAGCCACCAATATGAACAGGCATAATCGCTTTTGTCCTGCTGGTTATCTTTTCCTCAATTGACTTTGGATCAATGTTGCCTGTTTTGATATCGATATCGGCAAAGACAGGGATGCCATTTGCCAATAACACGCTGGATGCGGTAGCGATAAATGTATACGCAGGTACTATGACCTCGTCACCTGCTTTTACCCCCGCAGCTTTTAGAGCTACCCAGAGTGCGGTGGTGCCAGAATTGGTAGCAATTGCATATTTAGAATCATGATAATCAGCAAATAGTTCGCACAAACGGTCAATTACTCTACTCCCAATGCCCCAACCCTCCTCATGAATACATTGCGCTACTTCCTGTTTAATTCTTTCTGTTGGTTGAGGCCAGGAGGGAAATGGGTTCTCTCTCACTGGCTCTCCACCAAATAATGCTAATTTCATATAAAATTTATATTGACCAATATTTTAACGGTGAAAATTAATTCTTATTCCCATTTGTAACATTATAGTTTTAATGAATATGCCATATTGACAGCTATATTTTTATAGAACATTCACTAGTCTGCCATATATACAGTATTGAATGATAATTATTCATACAATTTAATTTGGAACATAGATTGTTCAGATATAATTGAAAATAATTTTATAATAATTAAAAAAAGGAGAATAAAATGTCATTAATTAAGTGGACACCAAATCGTTCGGTCATGTCACCATACAGAGAATGGGAACACTACCTGGATGAGTTTTTCGGGGGTTCCTTAGAGAACAAACAATCACAGTGGATACCCAGTGTGGATATTCATGAAAATAAGATTGACTTCACTCTCTCTATCGATCTTCCGGGGCTATCAAAGAAAGATTTAAGTTTAAATCTTGATGATAATGTGCTAACTATAACAGGAGAACGTGCGTATTCAGGAAAAAATACGGATGCACGGAGAATTGAGAGGGGCTATGGAAAATTCAGCCGATCTTTTTCTCTTCCAGAAAATGTGAACACAAGTAAGATAAACGCTTCATTTAAAAATGGTGAGCTGATCGTGATCCTTCCGAAAGCTGAGGAGGCACTGACAAAATCAAAGGAAATTAAAATTTCCTAAAGTATCACATAATCTCTAACACAACAAAAAAGGGGGCAAAACAAGCCCCCTTTTTATTTTATTAATACCATCTTCTTTGTAATATATCTAGCTCTGCTATCCTGTGAGTGGGATAACCGATAAAAATATACCCCCGAAGACAATATACTACCCTGGTTGTTTTCACCTTTCCAGATAATTGAATGATCGCCCGGATCAAGATTATTTAGGACCAGGGTCCTCACCTCTCTCCCGGTAAAATCAAGAATTTCCAAAAAAACAAATCCTGAAATATCTATACTGAATAATATTCTAGTATCAATATTAAATGGATTTGGAATATTTTGTTTAAGTGTTACATGACCTGGTATCCAGTTATCATATGACGACAGTAGTTCTTCAACCGTAAAAGTTACTATAGCTATATCACTGAGCATCTCAGCGGTTTGGTCTGTAGCGGTAAACATAACCATTTGATGTCCTATCCACCCATCACTATAGCTAACTGTAACAATATTTTCATCATCAACATCTACTATAAGATCACGGGTTTGAGTTTCGCCTAGATTGGGAGCGACCTTTAAATACAAAGTATTAAGAGCTGGGTTATTTAATGTTATCGATGAATCAGACAGCATATCAACATTGATCATTTCTCCACCAAATGCATCCTGCAGTATACAGGAACTCATAAGGTCACCCCAGCCGTCACTGTGCCAATTGAAATGAATGATACCATCCTCCGGATATTGTAGGTGTACAATTAAATCATGCTCACCATCGTCGACCCCTAAAATTTGGATATAATAACGTTCCCCCCCCCAACCTAGTGCGGCATCCATATTGGGTAGTGGCGGTGGCGGTGGAGCATACATATCAATGCCGTGATCGTATTCATCAGTTGCAGCAAAATTAAAACCAAAAACTAAATCATAATCTCTTGTTCCACCTGAGATATTAATGGCAGGCACAAAACCATCCATATCAAAAGACCATTCAACCTCATCTCCATCAACCTCGGTTAAGTAATCATCAAGATCAAAGGATGTAAAAGCTTCTCCATTCTCTATTGTCTGGTTAGGTATATAACTTATTTCGGGAGGATGGTCTATAGATGGCACTGCATAGGCATTAGGGGTGACCTTCAGATTCAATGTAGAAAAAGCTGGATTATCTAATATAAGCGATGTATCAGACAGCATATCAACATTGATCATCATACCGCCAAACGCATCCTCCAATACACAGGAACTCATCATTTCACCCCACCCACTATTTTGCCAGCTAATATTAATTATATTATCACTGGGAAAGGCAAAGGAAACACCGTACTCATGCTCACTGAGCTCGCCATCACCGGAAAGGATCTGTCTATAATAACGGTCACCTCCCCAATTCAGAGCTGTATCAAACGCTGGTGGTGGTGGAGATGGTGGAGCATATATATCAAAATTGTCATCATACCCATCAGTGGCATTGGGTGAAAATCCAAAGGTTAGATCGTAGGAGCTACCATCTGGACCTCCGCTGGCGGTTAAGGTGGCTATCCAATCAACTGAAGGAAAATTATAAACATTCTCAACCCCACCACATCCACCCATGGGCGCACCATTTGTGTTTATCCAACAATCAAAACCGTCAGGATATTCTAAAATCAAATCACTGGAAGAGTCCCACAATCTCAAATAAAACTCCTCTCCTGAGTTCACTCCCTCATCGATATCAGAGGTCGTTCCATCATCACCGTATATTGGTAAATTTATATATGATGTGCCACCATCAAAAACTAATTCGGATGCGCCCGCACAGTTACCATCTCCATCAAAAGCTGCTACCCAATCAGATCCAGAGGCAGGGCTCCCGTTAATGGTTATCTGACCTTGAAACACACCTGATAGGTTCGTGGGTATATAGTTAAAACTATCAGGAACATCCTGAGAAAATATTATCCCAAAATATATTATTAGATATGCATACTTCATTCGACTTGATCTATTGTATGACCGTAGTGTATTCTATAAAAAAACGGGGGAACAACAATGTTATCCCCCCGCAACTAATTGAATAAATTGACCGATTACTTCAAGAGAACCATCTTCTGGATCACTGAGTGAGAACCCGATCTCAATTCATAGATATACATTCCAGCACTCACAGGTATTCCCGCATCATCTTTTGAGTTCCAAACAACTGTCTTGTAGCCCGCTGTTTGGGAACCTGTAACTAGAGTGCGAACCTTTCTGCCCATAAGGTCATAGACAACCAGCTGAACATCCGCTGCCTCCGGGAGCATGAAGTGAATGTTCGTGACCGGATTAAATGGATTTGGAAAGTTCTGTGCTAAACCAAATTCTTCAGGAAGATTCTGGAACACCAGGTCAACTTTCTGTAACTCCATGTCAGCTGTAAATTCAATGGAAACAGGCTGAGACTCAAACTCACCATAGGTGAAAACAAGTTGCTCACCGTTTTCTGCTCCATCCTTAGCTGTGGTCGTGTTATCATCACCATAGACAGCTGTAGTCATAAGATATCCATCATCAAGAATTTCCATCTCACCAACGAGAATTCCATCCTCTGTAGAAACGGACACTTTATCGCCTACGAAATAGTCAATATGGTCAAACGACACAGTACCGTTCATGAACATGTACCGGTTTGTCTTGATAATATCTGGATTCACATTTAGAGCAACCTGTCTCGCGGAAAAAGCATTTCCAGCAGGATATTGAAATCCGTTGACATCGTCATTCACTTTGACCCAGTAGCCATATCCGTTTTCGAGTGCGGTAAGTGTGTTCAGCACTCCAGGCCCATTTGGATCAAAAAATGTGGCTCCATCTTCACCAAATCCAGTAACAAACACGAGGTTATCATCATCAATCAATGAGGAAAACGCATCTTCAGGTGCCATATTTCCATCTGGCCAATATCCTTTGAGATTCCATCCAGAAAAAATATCAATGCCAAAGTTTCCGGGAATCCCCGTGCCTGACGCTGAAAGGTCAGCGGCATCAGCCACTTTCACCCAATATCCAAATCCAGCATCTATTGATGTTAATGTATTTAGAAAGTCCGGTCCATTTGGATCGAAAAATTCAGAGCCATCTTCATCAAACCCTGTAAGATATATGAGGTTACCGTCAGCCATTAGACCTGAGTATACATCTTCAGGTGCGTTGTTCTGGATATCCACGTCAAAGGACATGAGGTTCCAATTGCTGGTTAATGAAATATCGTCTGTATCTCCAGGGGGAGGTCCACCTCCTGCGGTTACTAACAGCTTGAGCGTCGTAAACGCATTATTATCGAGAACCAGGCTCTCCTGCTGTGTCATGTCGACATTGATCATAGTTCCACCAAAAGCATCCTGCAAAATGAAAGTACCTAAGTTTGACCAACCTGCATTGTCCCAGTCA
>DASCRE010000252.1:0-22090 GCA_034408645.1 Fidelibacterota bacterium
ATTAGATATTGATCCTCAGGTTACCATTGGATATCTCGAAAATGGTTTGACTTATTATATTCGGGAAAACAAAAAACCTGAAAATAGAGCTGATTTCCGTTTAGTTGTAAATGCCGGTTCCGTTTTAGAGAATGAAAATCAACAAGGGCTTGCTCATCTTCTAGAACATATGGCTTTTAACGGAACCGTTCACTATAAAAAACAAGAACTTGTTGATTATTTCGAATCCATTGGTGTTGCGTTTGGTCCTGATTTAAATGCCTACACCTCCTTTGATGAAACTGTTTATATGATTGAAGTACCTACGGATGATAAAGATATCATACAACAGGCAATACAAATTTTAGAAGATTGGGCACATGGTATTTTATTGGAAGATGAGGATATTGATGGTGAGAGACCGGTTGTGGGAGAAGAATGGCGATTGGGTCAAGGCGCAAGTCAAAGAATGTTTAACAAAATCTTTCCTGTTGTTTTTCATAACTCCCAATACGGAAAACGTCTGCCAATTGGAAAAAAAGCTGTCATTGATACAGCACATTACAGCACAATCAGAAGTTTTTATACGGACTGGTATCGTCCGGATCTTATATCAGTGGTTGCTGTAGGCGATTTTGATAAATCAGAAATGGAGAAGTTGATTCACACCCATTTTAATCGTCTTGCTATGCCTGAAAATCCAAGGGAAAGAACAAAATATCCGGTTCCAGACCATGCTGAAACCCTTGTAGCAATTGCGACGGACATAGAGGCTCCTTATACCGCAGTAAGCATCGACTATAAATTTGATAATAAAGAGGAAAATACTACACAGGATTACAGGCACAGAATTGAGAGAAATCTGTTTTCTGGTATGCTGAAAAACAGATTGGATGAACTTACCAAAGCATCTGAGCCATCTCTTATTTATGGAACTGCATATTTTAATGATATGGTCCTGACAAAAGATGGATTTACATTATTTGCAGTTGTGAACGACGACGATATTATGAAAGGAATTCAGACTCTATTGGTTGAGGGACAAAGGCTTAACCTCCATGGTTTCACAATAACTGAATTGGAAAGGGAAAAAAAACAGATTTTAAGAGAGATTCAAAAAGCATTTGATGAAAGAGAAAAAACCGAATCACGTTCCTTTGTCCGTGAATATGTCTCTAATTTTCTTAGCGGTGAACCTATCCCAGGAGTTGCTTCTGAATTGGAAATGCACAAAAATTTTCTTCCATATATTAATATTGATGAAATAAATAAATTATCTCATCAATATATGAAAGATTTTAACAGGGTTGTTTCTGTTCGAGCACCCAAAAAAGAGGGTATCAATATCCCGAACGAGTCCGAAATCCTTAATATTTTTGAGGAAGTGAAAAATATTCCGATTTTGCCTTATGTAGATGCGATTTCTAATGAGCCCTTAATCTCAGTTTCACCAGATCCTGGAAAAATTATAAGTGAAAATATCCATTCATCTGTAGGCATTACAGAGTGGACTATGGATAACGGAGTCCGGGTTCTCTTAAAGCCTACAGATTTCAAGAATGATGAAATTCTTTTTAAGGCCTTAAGCCCTGGCGGAACTTCCCTCTCTGAAGACACGAATTTTCTCTCCGCTAACTTGGCTACGGATATTATCAGCGAAAGCGGACTAGGAAATTTTTCTTCCATCCAATTGGAAAAAAAACTAAGTGGAAAAATTGTAAATATTTCTCCCTACATTTCTGAGTTGTATGAAGGATTAAGAGGCTCGGCATCTCCCCAGGATATTGAAACACTTTTTCAACTTATTTTTTTACATATAACTGAAGCACGATTAGATTCTTCTGCGTACAATAGTTTTTTGACTCGTACCTCAGGATGGCTTGAAAACTGGAAATCCAGACCAGAATCTGTTTTTCAAGATACATTAACTGCCACTCTTACCCAAAATCATATTCGCAAACGTCCTCTTACCTCTGAATTACTTATGGAAACAGACCTTCATACAGCAGTTAATTTTTACAGAGACCGTTTTGGGGATGCAGGAGATTTTACATTTATTATTGTGGGTAATTTTTCTATTGATATAATCAAACCATTGGTACTTCAGTATTTAGGTAGTTTGCCTACCAAAAACCGAAGCGAATCCTGGGTAAATCATAATATTTCGCCACCAAAGGGAAATATTAATAAATCAGTCTATCGTGGAATTGAGCCGAAAGGCTTAACTCAAATTATCTATACCGGAGACTGCGAATGGAGTAGACAATCCAGATATGATTTTCTGTCTATGATTGAAGTTTTGAAAATTAAAATGAGGGAAGTCCTACGGGAAGATATGGGTGGAGTCTATGGTGTTCGAATCCAAGGGGATATGTCTCATTATCCTAAAGAATCTTTCAGTATTTCAATTGGATTTGGGTGTGATCCGGAACGGGTTGATGAATTAACCACTGCTGTAAAAGAACAGATTCAGCTCATCATGGAAGAAGGAACAACTGATAAATATTTGCATAAAGTAAAAGAAACTCAGCGCAGGAGACATGAAGTAGATTTGAAAAATAACAGATATTGGATGAACATAACAGAGTTTGCTGTTAAACATGATTTGGATTTGGACATCGTCAACAGTTATGGTGAACTGGTTAATAACCTAACACTGAACACCATCCACAAAACAGCCAATCAATATTTTTCAACGGATAATGTGATTCAAGTTACATTGTATCCAAAACAAAATTAGACCGAGTTTATATCATTGCCAACACTTCCTTAACCAATCTCTCTATTCCCTCTGCCACTTCACTGATTCTCTGAGCCAGCATGTATGCAGGGGTTGACACAATCTTGTTCTTCTTGTCAATAACTATATCTTCTACCGAACAGGAAACATGGTTTGATCCCATGAAATTTATATCAGATGAAGTTTGTACATCAGTGCCAATCGTCATTTCAACTGAATCACCTGCTTCCTGCATAATCTTTGCGAACATTACCGGGGCAATGCAAATAATTCCAATGGGTTTCCCTGCTTTATGAACATCAGCTGCAAGACGCTTTACGTCTGGATTGACTGAACAATCCGTTCCAGCCATGGCATAATCACAAAGGTTTTTTGCCACACCAAATCCTCCGGGAAAAATCAGCGCATCCACATCTGAAGCATGAACTTCAGCCATATCACGAATTTTACCCCGTGCAATACGGGCAGACTCCATTAAAACATTACGGGATTCATCCATCTCACCCCCGGTGTAATGATTGATAACATGCAATTGGTCAATATTGGGAGCCATAAAAACTATATCCGCTCCGGCACGGTCCAAGGTCAGCATGGTAATGACCGATTCATGAATTTCTGATCCATCATTTACACCACAACCGGATAATACTACTCCTACTCTTGTCATAAATAATTCACCTTTATATCCCTTTCTTTTTATTTAATTGATTGGATTGAATGTTTCTTTTAATACCGGAGTACTTTGTTCGTTTCACGGCTGATTTACGAAATAATTTACGAAATCCATCTTCATCCAATGAATTCCATTTTTCCATGTCCCACTTTAGAATTTCCTCCCTTGGGTAGAAAGAAGATTCACTCGTTGGCTGTCCAAATTTTTCATTCCATGGACAGACTTCCTGACAAATATCACATCCGTAAATCCATTGATTCAATTTTTCTCCATCTCCCTCTAAAAATTCTCCACGATGTTCAATAGTAAGATAGGAAATGCATTTTCGGGAATCAATTTGATACTCGTCCAATGCCTGTGTGGGACAGGCATCTATGCAGGCAGTGCATGTACCGCATAAGTCTTCTGAAAAGGGAGAATCTGGCTCCAACTCAATATTTAATATAATTTCGCCGAGAAATATCCAACTCCCGTAATTACGTGTGATGAGATTAGTATGTTTACCCTGCCATCCCAATCCCGCTACCTGTGCCCAAACCTTTTCCATAACTGGTGATGTGTCCACACAAACCAATCCCCTCACATTTGGTTCCTGTTCTTTTATTTTTTTTAACACCTTAAATAATTTGGACTTCATTAGAATATGATAGTCATCTCCCCATGCATAGTTGCTGAATTGATAATCTGAAGATAAAGCATCCTGGGAAAATCCTGTGTAATAATTTAATCCAATAGATATTATAGAATTTGCTTCAGGGAAATATTTCCTGACATCCCCCCTCTCCTTCTCTCTTTTTTTAATCCACTCCATAGAAGCGTGGTTTCCCCTCTGTAGCCAATCTCTTAACTTTTGCCGGGAGTGTGGCATGATTTTTGCCGAAGCAATCCCAACTTTATGAAAACCCTCTGTCAAAACCCATTGCTTAATTTGTTTTGATGATATGTTCACTATCGAATATAATTCCAGTTTGTATATAAAATAAATGTTGGATATAGAGTGAAATCACTTTCACATGATTTTTATTTTAAAATTTATTATACTTAATTTAATTAAAAATGGATTAAATGTAGATATAGCAAAAAATAAAAGAAAATGAGTTCATTCCCTTCCTGTGAATATTTTTCTTATTTTCTAATCACCGTAATTTTTTCGACGACATTTGAGCCATTTTGATCATACACAGATAATATGTATACCCCGCTTCCTATTAATTGACCCCGTTCATTTCGTCCATCCCAGAGAATTTGATCTCCGTGAATACCCATATCTGAATGTCTTATTGAACGGATAACTGTTCCTGTTATTGTTGTCACTAAAAGTGATGAAGACTGAACAGCACCTGAAATAACTAACGGCTTTACTGAAGGAATATAAAAAGGACTGGGGAATACTTTTAGATTAGAAAAGGTTTTTCTTCCATCAGAAAACGGAATTTTTAGAACATTTATTCCACTACTGGTGGCAATGTAAGCAAGTCCTCTCTGAGCATCAAAAACGATATCCGAAACTTGGTCTGAAAGTAATGGAGTGTTTACTGCCCTAATTCCTTCTGCATTCGGCCAATACATCGTGTTGTCTAATAAAACATATACTCCCTGTGACGGGGACGCCACCCAAATATTATTTTGTGGATCAATTTTTATTTTTCCACCAGGGTCCGGACCTCCAAAGGATACCTGAGGAAAATATGCGAATGGTGTTCCATTCACTCCTCTCGGACCTTGTTTTTTAATTGGCTCGTTGTTATTACTCTGTAAATCAAAATAGGCTAATCCATTGGGAGACAATGCAAATAACCTATTCCTTACTATTCCCAAAGACCAAATGGATTGGTTTGTATAAATAGATGAAAGGTTAATTTTTTTTACAAATATTTCATTCCCATCTGAGACCATCATCATCAAACCCCCATTAGGGTATTGAACGCCATTGACATTATTTTCTGTACCAGTAAAAAATCCAATCCATTGTCTTCCCCAAGAGTCAATAGATACCGTGTTCGGAGTTAAACTGAAGAGATAACCAGAGTCATCATAGCTGTAAGAGGTCCAGATACCCTCCGCAGTCATTTTATGAACCGGAGTGAATTTGGTTGTGGCATAGGCATCTGCTACCCATAGATTTCCAAAATTATCAAATTCCATATCTTTCACTACCATGTATTCATCCAAAAAATAATCTAAGTGAGTTGTATCTATGAGTGTAAAATCCCCCGGATTATCTATATCAATGATTACAACTCCGCCACCGTGGCGACGAGGCTCGGGATATGTCCCTCTGATAGCACAATACACTTTACCATGGGAATCCTTTTCAATATCAGCAACATATCCACCGAAATCCACAGGTATGGTATCAGCAGAAAAATACTGTCTGGGATAGCTATCACTAATGAGCGTTTCATTCGATGTAGTTTCAATAATATTTCGCCAACCCCATGGTTCAAGAATAGATAATCCCTTTTTAGATCCAGCGATCAGTCTACCGTCATTCAAAATTGTAAGGGCACTAATCTGGTTTGTTGGAAGAGTGTTGGGAACGAAAACCTCATACCCAGACTGGAATAAATCTTTGATAAACAGGCCTTCCTCCATCCCAACAATAATAAGTGAATCTCGAAAGGATGTAATACATTTTGCTTTTGCTGGAAGAATAATTATTTCTTCTCCACCAACTTCCACTAATCTAGTATATGAACTATTAATCGCCCAGGTTGCACCAGAAGATAGAGACTCCAATAAATAAAAATTAAACACCCCAGATTCCTCAATTTCCTGACTGTCTAAATTCATTGAACACACTTCGCTATCTAAAATAAAAAAAAGTGAATCACCAAAAATTTCAATATCCGTCACATTTCCAATGATCTCTTCCGAAATCAAATTCCATAAATTTGGATTTTCACCAACTTCCCCTATAAATAACCCTGATTGTGTTCCTATAAATACTGTGGTGTCCAGTATTTCAATATCGTTAATTCCATCTTCTGCTAACTGCCACACTGGATATAGATCACGATGATAGAATGTCCCATCTTCAGAACGATATTCTGCAATTCCCCAATATTGATTATCCCGATACACCGCATAGGCTACGGTATCTCCTAAAACAACGTGGGAAATTTCTGAAAACTCATAAGGAAATTCCGAAATGACCATTTCTTTTGACGGATCAAATCTTTGAATAAATCCTGGTTCATTCCCTCCAATCCAAATTATTTCATCTCTTACAGATTCGATAACAGATAAATTGGTTGTATTTAGGCCATGTAGTTTGGTGTATGTGTTAAAGGATTTTTCAGATAAGCTGAACTGAAGTATGCCGCCATCAGTGGCACAATAAATATCTTCTCCAAGGATTGCAATGTCACTAATATTCAAGGTTGAAGTAAAACAGTCCCATTCCCCAATTCTTTCTTGATGTATGGAGATAGAAAGAAATAAAAATAGTGCTGAAATATTTCTGGGAGACCTCAACTAAACGGAGCAGGGATGAAACATAAAATAAAAATTGCTAAACACACATAGCCAATTTTTTTATCCTCATATGAGAGGGGCTCATGGATATTCATAACCGGAGGATGTTTCACAGTACGCATTAAGATAAGAATCAATGCTCCCCATATCAACCAATTCAAGGTAAAATAACTGAGTGGTATTAAGGACAGAAGAGCAGTTATTGCTACTTTATAATATTTTTCGCCTAGCATAGCATAAGCGATATGACCTCCATCAAGCTGTCCTATAGGAAGAAGGTTCAACATAGTTACAAGCAAACCAATCCAACCTGCAAATGCAACAGAATGAAGGAGGATATCTTGATTGGGCCCTAATCCCGGAAATATTATTCCCGTTAAACCCATCATTAACAATGAATCTCCTAACCGCATTCCTTCAAACGTCTCATCCAAGGTAATTACGGTGGATTGAGTTAATCCAATAATTAATGCAGGAACTGCAACTATAAATCCTGCAATAGGACCTGCAGCTCCAATATGAAGTAGTGCATTTTTTTTTCTTATTGGAGAATTTATTTTGATAAAAGCACCAAATGTTCCGATGATAGTGGGTGCAGGTATGAAATATGGAAGAGTAGCATCCACACCGTGTTTTTGAGCATAATAGTAATGCCCAAATTCATGGGTACCTAAAATAAGCATCAACGTTATCGAGAAGGGAATACCCTTGAACAGCTCAAACGGATAATTATAAATATCCGCTCCTTCCATCATTGCACCTGAAAACAGAGTTGAAAGAATGGTAATAAAAAATAATATGATATTAATTCTCGGAATTTTTGGGATTGTTAATACCACCTTATTCTCTTCAATAATAAGAGTGACATCATCATGATCATTTATTACTTTTATGTTAACGGAACTGTGTTTCACTTCTTGTTCCAAATGATAGAGAGTAATATCCTGAAGAAGATGTCCAGACACAATCCATTTTTGCCCTGACTTTCCAATTTTTTTTGGAAAATAAAGATGATTTATGTCTTGTAAATATTTTCTTAATTCAGATTCGTTCAACTGAACTATTTAAAAAATAATTAAATAAAATCATTTTGAAAAAAATAAAGTAAATTCAATAATTTATTGAATTATGAAAGTTTATTTTTAGACTCAGAATAATTTTTTATTGCAGGAGAAATCTGTGAGACACAACCCCAAAGCATTATTAATGCCAAGGTCCAGTATTGATTGAATATCTGATCAGTAGATTTTAGGGAAAATCCTTTAATAATAAATATCACAGACCCGACAAATAATAAAATTGCCAATAAAATTCGGAGCTGCCAACCAAGGATATTATCGAGCTGACTCAACTGAAAGAATAATGTTTTCGAACCGGTTTTGAAACAGTCCATGTACAACTGAGACCCTTTGGAAATATTACAAAATCTCCAGATCTGATATTGACAATTTCCTTCTCAGTTTTTACTTCAATTTCACCATCAAGAATATAACATGATTCCTTTTCGGAATATGTCCATGGAAATTCTGAAACCTCACACGTCCATATAGGCCAGTTAAATACTCCTATTTTTGTTAGTTCTTCTTTTGTAGTTCTGTTAATTGTTATTTTCATGATAATACTGTTTGATTTTATTCTCCTTTATAAAAACAGCCAGTTGTGCAAGTTTCTGAAACTTCAATTTTGGATAATTCCGGTAAAACCTTTTTCAATCTGACCCAAATCCATTTTACCAAATGCTCACTGGTTGGGTTTTCCAGACCGTCAATATCGTTCAATAACCTGTGATCTAATTGATCAAGTATGGGTTGAAATACTTGCTTTATTTCAAAAAAATCCTTTATCCAGCCAATCTTCGGATCAACAGGACCTTTCACGAAAACCGTAACATAAAATGTATGTCCATGCATTCGTCTGCACTTATGATCATCAGGCAAATTTGGCAAATAATGTGCTGAATCAAATGAGAATTTTTTATAGATCTCCATTGTGTTTCTCAGGGAATATTAATCAGTTTATTGGACTGCAAACTCAAATTCCATTTTGGATTATTTTTACAATACTCCAACGCTTTCTTGATATTCTTATCTTTATCTTTTCCATCCATGGGCTGTAAACTGAAATAAGTGAAATCAAACTTCAACATATCATCTAAATTTAAATTATTCTGCGGGTAAACTACTTTTAATTCCTCGCCCGATTTTACAACTATTTCTGTTCCCCCTTTTGGGCTGACACATACCCAGTCAATACCTATAGGCGGAATAATTGTTCCATTTGTTTCTATAGCTATCTCTACACTATTGTTCTTGAGCTCACTAATCAGAGCGTCATCGATTTGCAAAAGAGGTTCACCACCGGTAAATACTACAAACGGAGGATAATCTGAAGCCCAAAATGAAAGTAAGTGTTCTGTCATCTTTTCTGCACCAAAAAATACACCCCCTCCAGGGCCATCGGTCCCAACAAAGTCTGTATCACAAAATTTGCAAATTGCATTTTCTCGATCTGTTTCATGACCGGTCCATAAATTACATCCTGTAAAACGGCAAAAAACAGCAACTCTTCCTGTTTGAGAACCCTCACCTTGCACGGTCAAATAAATCTCTTTAACCTTATAGCTCATTTTGATAATTTAATGGATCATCTAGCCCAGCATCCTGAAATCCTTTTATCCGAAGTGTGCACGCATCACATGCACCACAAGATATTCCATCGTTACCAGGGTCATAACAGGAATGGGTAAGAGAATAGTCCACACCAAGAGCTATACCAGTTTTAATAATTTCATGCTTTTTCATATGGATCAGAGGAGTGTGAATGTTGATTTTGCTTCCTTCAATACCCATTTTTGTACCCAAGTTTGCCACCGACTCAAATGCTTTGATGAATTCCGGGCGACAGTCCGGATACCCACTGTAGTCAATAGCATTGACACCCAAGAAAATAGAGGAGGCATCCCTTGTCTCTGCAAATGCGAGGGCAATAGAAAGAAAAACCGTATTCCGTGCTGGTACATAGGTTATGGGAATGTCCTTATCCATATCATTGGCACTGCGATTCTTTGGTACCTCCAGCTCGTCCGTAAGCGCTGACCCTCCAAATACAGATAAATCTAAGTTGAAAATTTTGTGATTTTTTAATCCGTAATATTTAACCAATCTTTTAGCAGAGTTTATCTCCCATGCGTGTTTCTGCCCATAAACAATGGTAAGCGGAAAAATACAATAATCTTCTTTCATCGCTAAAACCAAGGTGGTGGCAGAATCCAATCCTCCACTCAGAAGTACCACAGCTTTCTTGTCATCATGTCCCATACCGGGATCCAGGTTAGGAAGGTTAATATATCAAGACTGCTACAGAGCAGACACGTCCACACCGTCCAGCCATTCAGTTACTTTTGAAACTACTGATTTCAAACAACCATCATTAAAGGGTGATTTTAATCTGGCCAGTTTTACTAGTTCTGTAAATGGCAGACTCCCACCGGCTTGACACAATCTGTAATAATCTTCCCATGCCTTTTCTCTATTTTCCTCACTTTTTTTCCAGAACTGAAAGGCACAGGTTTGCGCCAATGTGTAATCAATGTAGTAAAACGGCATCTGATAGATATGTAACTGGCCCTGCCATATACCACCTGATTTAGCAAATTCAATGTCATCATAGTCCCGGTCTGGTATATAAACTGATTCCAGCTCCAGCCACTTTGCTTTCCTGTCCATTGGGGATACTTCCGGATTTTTATAAACCCAGTGCTGAAAGTGATCCACGCAAGCACCATAGGGTAGGAATGAAAGACTCCCAGATACATGCTTGTATTTGAAACGTTCTGTTTCATCTTTAAAAAATGTTTTCATCCAGGGCCAAGTGAAGAACTCCATACTCATAGAGTGGATCTCAGCCGATTCCATTGTGGGCCAGAGATAGGATACAAGTGGTTGTTTTCTACTTGAATAACATTGAAAAGCATGACCGGCTTCATGAGTGAGCACTGTTATATCATGATCCGTACCATTAAAATTAGAAAAAATATAGGGTCGTTCGTACTTTGGAAAAGCAGTGCAAAAACCTCCAGCCATTTTCCCATCACGATTGACGAGATCCATAAGTTCCTCATTGATCATGATATCAAAGAACTCTCCTGTTTCCGGTGATAATTCATGATACATTTTTTTTGCACCAGCAACCAATTCCTCAGGGGTCCCTTTAGGTTTTGGATCTCCCTCCTTAAAATTGATTCCATCATAGAAATAAAGATGGTCCAGACCAAGAATTTCTTTTTTCTGTTCCCGGAGTTTTGTAACCACAGGGACCACATACTCTACGATCTGCTTTCTGAAATTTTCTACCTCATCAGGACCATAATGAGACCGTTCCATACGCAGATAGCCCAGTTCAATAAAATTATCGTACCCTAATGTAGTAGCAATCTTGTGCCTAAGTTTTACCAGTTTATCGTAAAGTTCGTCAAACTCATCGGCATTATCCTGGAACCAGTTGAATCGCGCTGAGTATGACCGTTTTCTTATATCCCGGTTTTTATGGGTATGAAAGGGGCCTAATCCTGCCAGGTTATACGTCTCTCCATCAAAATCGATCTGGGCACCACCAATGAGTTTAGTGTATTCATTCCGGTATTCCGTTTCGGTTCGCAACATATCCATGATCTTAGGATCAAAAGTTTTCAGATCCATCTCAATCTTTTTCAAAAATGTATCTCCCCACTCTAAACTCAATTCCGATTTGAAAGGAGATGCATCCACCGCCATATCCAGTTTATTGTAAATCTCCTGCATATCTGGGCCAATGGAATCATAGTATTCTTTTTCTGCTTTTGCATCCTCATCATGGATATTCTTGTTAAAATTCAGGCTGGCAATGGAAGAATAAGATTCATACTCACGGCTGGCCTCATCCACTTCTTTTAACACCGAAATCTGTTCACTGACCGATTCAGCAGTATTGAATCTTTCCAACCACTGGTTCATTTCTTCCTTCTTAGATTCTACTGATACTCTTTTGTAAGGAAATTCACTGTATTTCATTCTTTTTCTCCACTATTATCATTTTTTACAATAGGACACGCTACCCAGTGTTCACTTGCGTGAGTTTCAAAAACGGGAACTTCATCAGCACAAGCATCTATCACTTTGGGACAACGCGTTCGAAAACTGCATCCTGATGGTTTATTCATGGGTGTAGGTACATCTCCTTTTAATACAATTCGTTCACGATTTTTTTGTTTCGGATCTGGAATTGGTACAGCGGAAAGTAATGCCTGGCTGTAGGGATGTCTCGGATGATGATAGACCTGACCTGCCTCGCCAAACTCAACAAGATTACCGAGATACATGACGGCAATTTTATCTGAAATATGTTCCACAACAGACAAATCGTGGGCTATAAATAAAAAGGAGACATCAAATTCTTTCTGGATATCCATCATTAAATTGATCACTTGTGCCTGGATGGATACGTCCAGTGCTGACACCGGCTCATCACAGATGATGAGATCTGGATTTGTTGCGAGCGCTCTGGCAATGCCAACTCGCTGTCTCTGTCCACCTGAAAATTCGTGAGGAAAACGTCCCGCCTGATCGCTTCTTAAACCAACTTTTTCAAGGAGCGCAATTACTTTTTCTTTTCGTTTAGCCTTGTCAAACTCAGTATGAATCTTCAGCGGTTCTTCCACTGTCTGCTGTACGGTCATCCTTGGGTTTAGAGATGCATAGGGATCCTGAAAAATCATTTGTACTCGTGAACGATATTTTCTTACCTGCCTAGGATGAAGTTCCGCAAAGTCAATTGTTTCCCCATCAAAGTGATATATAATATTTCCCCCGACCTCTACATCTGGGGCCACATATTTCAGGATATTGATCATAGCACGGCCAACCGTAGTTTTACCGCATCCGGACTCTCCAACCAACCCAACAATCTCACTCCTACCAATGGAAAAAGATATATCGTCCACCGCTCGAACCTCAGCTACCTTACGTGATAGTATCCCACCATAAACAGGAAATCTCACCGAAAGATTTTTCACATTTACGAGTGATTTTTTACTCATTTGATCCTCCTTCCGCTATAACATGACAACGTACAAAATGATTGGGAGAAAGTTCTACAAGGGACGGTTCATCAGTATGACACCGGTCTTCAACTAAATCACAACGGGTACAAAATTTACAGCCCTCTGGAAGATCCAGTATGTTAGGAACCATCCCAGAGATTGTATCCAGTCGTTCGACCTCGGCATATTCATCAGGGTGAGGAATGGAGTTCAAGAGGCCTTTTGTATAGGGGTGGTAGGGCTCTTCAAATAAATATTCTACGGGTGCTACTTCCTGAATGACCCCGCCATACATTACTATGACCCGTTCACAGGTTTCTGCCACAACTGCCATATCATGTGTAATAAGGATAACTGCTGCCTCATCGTTCTCGTTCTTTAGCTCCAGCATTAGATCCAATATCTGAGCTTGGATGGTCACATCCAGTGCTGTGGTTGGTTCATCAGCAATCAGAAGGGATGGATTTTTTGCCAGGGCCATGGCAATCATTGCCCTCTGGCGCATTCCACCGGAGAAATGGTGTGGAAAATCATTCATTCGTTTTTCGGCGTCAGGGATACCAACCCGTTTCAAGAGGTTTGTTCCATCTGCGAACAGCTTCTCATATGCATCCTTATATTCCTGCGAAACGATACGACAAAGGCCCAAAACTGAAAAAGCAAATAGTGTGGGAAACATACTACCTATCAGGAAAAAAGTAAATAGATTTTGCCAGTAAAATGTCCATCCCAATCCTAATTGGGAGAAAATTACAAATACAAATCCCGTGATAAGAGATATCTTAATTCGAAATTTCTGTTTAACACTATTAAGATTCTTGGCCGTAGATAGAAGAGAATCTTTTACAAATTCAGAAATAGATTTGGGATGGATCGACTCCATTATCTGCATCCCAACACTGAACACAGGGTTCAGGGATGTCATGGGCTCCTGAAAGATCATAGCTATTTCTTTTCCACGGAAGTCTCTCATCCTCTTATACATTGCTTCTCTGAATATGTTGAAAGCGTTTTTTCGAGGAGAATTGAAAAAAAGATGGTTCGTAATTAAAATATCAGCAACAAAAGATACAAAGAACAACAGAATCCCTGGAATAGGTAGGACAGCATGTAGAGAGAGCCAACCCAGAAAAAATGCTCTTGAGGCCCACGAACGTTTTGTCCCTTTGAGGCCCTGAAAATATTTGAATTCAGATTTTTTATTGACATCTTTAAGATTATTTCCATCAAAAATAACTTCATCTCTGAACCGAATGGTTCCCTCGCTAACCTCTCCCGGAGGATTCGGAATCAGCTGTATAAGAGATAGAACTGACACTGACTTCCCTGAGCCTGACTCCCCCACAATTCCCAGGGTCTCTCCTTTAAAAATATCAAAATCAATTCCGTTGACAGCTGTTGCCCACTCTTTTCCAATTTTAAATCGGGTATTCAGTCCACGAATTTCAAGAAGTTTCTCCCTTTTCATCGTAACCTAGAATATACTTTTGGGTCAAACGCTTCTCTAACTCCTTCTCCAATGAATACCACTGACAACAGTGTCAGGAACTGAGCGGAAATAGGAGCAAAGACCATCCACCATTTTGTAATGTTCTGGAGTCCCACATCTAGCATCTGTCCCCATGATGGAGTGGGCGGGGCAAGTCCAAACCCAAGATAGTCCAATCCAACCAGAGCAGAGATACCAGCAACAATTGAAAATGGAAAATAAGTGATGACAGGTACCAGAGAATTAGGAAAAATATGGAGAAACATTACTTTAACATCTTTCTGTCCCATGCTTAGAGCTGCCGCAACATAATCCTTTGCCTTCTCTCGATAAAACTCAGCCCGCATATAATAGGTCATACCGATCCAGTTTACAAGCGTGTATATTCCAATAAGAAGAAAAAAAGATGGCCTCAAGATAGAAACAAAGATAATGATCACAAAGAGCATGGGTAAACTGGACCATATTTCAATCAGGCGTTGAAAAAATAGATCGAATTTCCCTCCGAAATATCCCATGGATCCACCAATCATAATTCCTAGTATATAAGTAATGATCGTAAGGATCAGGGCAAAAGAAATGGAAATATTAAATGCATAACAGAGACGTGCAAACACATCCCTCCCGGTATTATCCGTTCCAAGCCAGTGCCTCAGTGAAGGAGGCTCATACATTTTATTTCCCTCAAAGGTAATATCCTCAAAGGGTGAATAAGGATAAGGAGGCATCAATACCCAGTTTCCACTATCTTCATCTTCAAAAACCTGTTTGAGGTCTCTGTATCTCGCCTCACCGGGAACTTCCTGACCAAACAACTTTCCAGGAATATAACCGCTGAGTACAGGAAAATATAGCTCGTCATTATAGTGCACTATGAGAGAACGATTGTTTATAAGCAACGGAAGAAAAAATGAAATAATATAAAGTGCCGTTAGGATGACAAGAGAATAGTATCCTCTTTTTAAGGTTTTAAATTTCAGCCAACGTTTTCGAAGGATCGATAAATTCTTTTCCTTACTTGTTTTTACCTTTTTCATTACTTAAACCGAATCCTTGGATCTACAGTCGCAAGGGCAAGATCTGAAATTATATTTCCTATTAAACGAATGAGGACAACAATCACTAAAAATCCAAGGGTAATTGGATAATCCCTCTGTAGAACAGCTTCAAAAGCCATTTTTCCAAACCCATCAATATTAAAGACACGCTCTATAAAATATGATCCTGCAATAACAACCCCGATTATATGACCAATTCCTGAGGCAATAGGTATCACGCTGTTGCGCATAGCGTGGACCCAAACCACCCTTTTCTCTCTTAGTCCCTTTGCAAAGGCAGTACGTATATAGTCCTGGCTGAGGTTTTCCAAAAGACTGTTCTTCATCAGTACTGTCATTGTAGCGAAACTTGCAATGGACCAGGCAATGATGGGCAGTATCATGTGGTGAACCTGGTCAATAATTTTTTCATACCAGGTCAAGGTCTCCCAGATTTCTACAGGACTTCTGAACCCTCCCAGGGGAAACACATCCCAAAAACTACCACCACCAAAAAGAACCAATAGAACACCCCCCAGCGCCCAGCCTGGAATGGAATAGGCAATAAAAATAATTACGCTTGAACCAAAATCAAACACAGAGCCATGATTCAGTGCCTTACGAATTCCCAAGGGAATACAGACAAGATAGGAGAGAAATATCCCCGTAAGGCCATAAAGAAGCGAGATCTTGAAGCGGGGACGCATCACCTCGGTAACCGGTTTCATATAGGTATAAGATCTCCCTAGGTTTCCGGTAAGAATACCAGAAAATTCATGTTGAAAGATTACTGCTTCACGGGTACCGTCTTCTTTTGATTCTTCTACTGTAGCCACCCATATATCACTCTGGTGCCCACTCTTTTCATAAACCATTAGTGAACCATCTTGATTATCTTTGACATCTACCCGCCATATTTGCCCATCTTTTTTTCCCACTCGTTTTTCAACCTGGGACTGCCCTGATGAGATGGTAAAATCACGGTGTTTGATCTCACGGGGCCACAACCCCAGCCAAATAAGATAGCGCTGGTAAATGGGTTTATCAAACCCATAAAATCGTTTGAGGTCTTTCAGAGCTGACGCAGGAAGGGCACTCCCTCCCACCATATCTGTAGAGGTGACGCCTCCCTCTCCGCTTCCGGCCATTCCGCCCATCTGGAGCTGGAGGATGGTCTGCTCAAGAGGGCCACCGGGAGCCAGCTGGAGGATAGTAAACACCAGAACGGTCGACCCCAGAAAAGTTGGGACCATAAGAAGAATTCGTCGAAGAAAATATGTTGCCATCAGATTGGCAGTTTTAGGTTATTTATTTTTCTTCAGATAATCTGGCCAGTATTTCATATCTATTGGAAGGATTGGAAGACTCTCTCCTGTTTCCATAGCACTCTCAAGCCCTTGTTGTTTTTCGGTATCGATCCACCAGTAGCTGAAGATACTCCACATTTCACCTACATATCGGGAGAGCATCCACTCTGGATACCCAAATTTATCCCAATACATTAAACGGATATAATTTCTTGAAATGCTCCATGCTGTGGGATGTTCATCGGCAAATATTCCATCAATCTCTCGGATGATCTCAATTCTTCGGTCCTGTTCAAAACAAATATCATATTCTTCGAGCAATATATCCACACGATCGCTTTTAAACCCCCAAACATTGTTGTTATCATTTTGGTCAGCTAATTCAGATTTTAAAGAGGTCTCAGGGTTGGGATAAACCAAACCACCATAGCCCAACATTGCCACACTAAAGTTTCGCTCATTTACATTCTTGATCATGGTATTATAATCCACAAATTTGAGTTGCATATCCATCCCATATTCCTTCACCATCTGCTGGACAGGTGTTGCCATATATTCATATGCTTTGGGAAGGTAGACCTCAAACGAGAGGACTCTCCCTGTTTCCTTGTGAACGAGCCACCCATCACTGTTCCTTGACGTGTAGCCCGCTTCATTTAATAATTCAACTGCCTTGTCAGGATTATATTTGAACTTGTTATTGTTCGGGTTTTCATAGACAGAGCCTGCGTACATGGAGTTCATATAGCCATACTCGTTGTAGTACATTTCCCGATTCATTTTTTCACGGTCATAGAGATAGGTAAAGGCGTAACGAATCCGCTTGTCATCAAAAGGCCACTTCCTCATATTAAAATAATATCCTGATGTCCCTGCAGGGCGTTCAGAAAATACACGCTGTTTTTTGATCCAGCCTTTTTCAGTGGCCTCGAAATCAGTCTCTTCTACCCAGCGTCTAGATCTAGAAACCTGTAAAAAATCCTGTTCGCCTTTCTTGAATTTTTCAAATACCAAGGCATCGTTATCCTTTACAATGGACACCTTTATCCTTTCAAAATTATACAAATGTTTAGAGAAGGGACTTTCAGCATCCCAATAATCATCTCTTCGCAAAACAGTGAAAGATTCCTGATTATTAATTTTATCTTCCGGTATGATATATGGGCCACTTCCCGTGACCATTGAAAAGGTATACTCTTCGAGAAACGCGGTTCCGTCCAAGTCTTTTAGAATATGATTTGGTATAATCGCCATGGTACTGAAATATAGAAAGTTCCTCCAGTTGATCGATTTCGCCCTAACAGATACTATATACTTACTTTCCGCTACCGGTCTTTCAAATTTTCCAAATGATAATTGTTCACTCGGCATTAATATTGTCTCATCCATCCTAAGGTCCCATGTTGCTACAATATCATCTGCAATAACAGGCATTCCATCCGACCAGCGAGCATCAGGATTTATTCTAAATTTAAAAGTACGCTTATCATCTGATATATACCAATGAGTCGCTAGACTCGGTACAAATTCCAATGTCGCAGGGTGTTGACCTAGCAGTGACTCATAACACAAAGCCTGAATTATTCGGCTATTGATCATTTGACTTGAATTCTGGCCGATGATTCTCATTGTACGTGGAAAATTTGTATGGATATAATTAAGAGTACCTCCCTTTTCTGCTCGGGGATCACCAAAAAAGGTGCCATCCTCTTCAGAAAATACATAGGTCTGAAATGCAAGTTTCTCTGCTAAATCTTCAAAACCGTATCCACCCTGGTCAGCTGGTGTGGTCTTATCTACGTTCTCTACTGTGGTTTTTCTTTTAGACTTTACACCTGAACGTTTCTCACCTCCGCTGCAGGATACACAAAAAAACAATATGCCTATAAAAAAAACAGTAGTTGTTTGTTTAAAATTCATGATACTCCTATGAAATACTAATGTGTTATAATTGGGGCTAGAAGTTAGGTTACTCACTTCAATTCAGAAATAAAAAACCCCGCACAAAAGCGGGGTTTTTTATTAACGGTTTTATTGATCAGAATCCTTTTACTTTCCCGGATTTTTTATATAATTGCCAGACAATATGCCAACCAAGCGCGACAACCACTAATAAGACTAACCAAGAATAGTCACTTGGTATCCCAAGGTTTCCCCCAGAAAAATGGGTGGTATGTTGGTTGATCATTGTCCAAATCAATGGAATGGACATATATGTATTATGTCTTGAGCGAAGGCCTGCTAATGCAACCAAATTTCCATCAGGAGCTTCACCATTTTTGATCGATGTGATGACAGACTGTTGTGCAGGCCAAATCCTGAACCAAACATTGAAGGCCATTATGGTTCCAAACATAGTTCCAATATGAATGTTAAAAGAACGGTAGCTGAATCCCGCCCAATCTTTCATTAGATATACAACCACACCTATCAATACAAAGCTGACCATTGTCACTACCCGAACATTTGATGCCAGACTGCTTTTGTACAAAATATCATAAAGGAAAACGCCTAAAAAAGTAACAGCTATCATTACAAGTGCACCTGTTCCAAAACCTGATAGATCTGGATCTTCAAACGTTAACCCACCGTGATAAAAGACAACCTGTAGCAATATGAGACCTGTTATCCATGTCCATGCAGCTCCCCAACGAAAAAAGTATAGAGCTCGGGGAAGGAGCTCCGGAATAATCTTTTTCTTTGAATCGGCATCAAGCGTCGCAGCCACATGACCGTTTATCCAATTAAAGAAGTATAATAATCCAATCCAGGTAATCCCAGCAATGATGTGTAACCACTTAAATATTGCATGTGTGATAAATTCCATAGTAGCCTCCTAAATTATAATTTTAATTTGAACATTAAGGGGGAAATTAATCCCCCTTAATATTACTCTGTTATAAAGATTCCGAATGAGATAAGAGATAGGACGAAACACCTTCAGGTGATTCTGCCATAGCATCTTTGCCTTTCTGCCAACCTGCAGGACACACTTCACCGTGTTCCTGATTGTGTGATAATGCATCCACCATTCGTAACATCTCATCAATGTTTCTCCCTAACGGTAAATCATTTACCACCGCATGACGGACAACACCCTCTTCATCAACCAAGAAGGATCCACGGACTGAAATTGCACCACCTACTGTTGTTTCCATTTCATCTTCATCCGTAATAACAGTAGCGGGAGTTGTATTTGTCAACACATCAAATGCTCTCGCCACAGATTTGTCAATGTCAGCCATAATGGGATATTGTACATTGCCAATACCGCCTTTATTTACGTCTGTATTTTTCCAAGCATGATGTGCCCATATGGAGTCCACAGAACATCCAATAACCTGAACATTCCGTTTTTCAAATTCACCTAACCGTTTGTCAAATGCAATTAATTCTGTTGGACATACAAAAGTAAAATCTAACGGATAAAAGAAAAGTACAACTTTTTTTCCTTTATAGTCAGATAGACTGATCTCTTTAAATGAGTTATCCGGCATTATGGCCGTAGCTTTTACGTCTGGAGCCGGGTGTGTTACTAACATGATTTATTTCTCCTTTTTATTTATTTTACAATTAATGTTTACTGCAAATTCCTTCTAAAGTCAACGAAGTTCTCTTTACCATAAATTGATAACGTTCTTTAACTTTCTTCTCCAAATTTTTCGTCAAATTCTCCACATCGTAAAGAGTATGACACTCCGTACACCTTAAATGATCATGGTCTTGTACATTTCCATCATAACGAATGACGTTACCATCCTGTATTACATGAATCATACCCTCATCAGCCAACTGATTTAAATTTCTGTACACGGTACCCAAACTGATTTTTGGAACAATTTTCCTTGCTTTATTAAATATCCAATCCGCTGTTGGATGACAATTTGTCTCAATTAATATATTGTAGATTATTTCTCTCTGCCTACTATATCTCATAATTTGATATAATATAAGTACGAAAGCTATTCTTTATTAATAATAATTCCTATTATTAATTATATTACCTACTTAATTGCCATTGTTAGATATTTTTTTCTATTTATTACTGAATTTGGATTCCACAGTAGGACCGTAAGACTGAAAAGGAATCATAAGAAGATTTTTGAAACTAGAATGCTCTTCCGGTTTCATATGGGTGTCTATTCCATAAACAAGATCATCCATTTTTTTTACGTGAGTTACCGTTCGAAATAAATGGTCCCATATGGAAAAGATATTTCCAAAATTGCTGTCTGTATGAGGTTGTACATAGTGATGATGTACTTTATGGAAATGGGGAGTGACTAAAATATATGATAATGCTTTATCTATAGTGTGAGGCATTTTGATATTGGCATGTGTAAGATGGGCAAAAAAAGCTGAGATCGTTTGGTACATCATGACCAAACCAAATGATGCACCTGTGATTAAAACCGCCAAAGAAGTAAAAAGCAATCGGAAAATATTTTCACCGGGGTGGTGTCGCAATCCGCTGGTCACATCCACATTGGGATCTGTGTGATGGATCAGATGAAATTTCCACAGCCACTTAATCTTGTGTTCAATCCAATGAATCAACCACGCACCAACGAGATCCAAAAAAATCAGACCCCCAAGCACATAAAGCCAGAGGGGTAATTCTGTTAAATTTAATAAGCCCGTATTATTTTCTTCGTTATAGCGAACGGCAAAAAGAATCAATACCGATCCTATAAGATTGATGATCAAAGTTATGACCGTGAAGATGATATTGATACCGGCATGCCTCAACCTACTGTAATTTATTTTAAAAAGAGGAAAAAGGGATTCCAAAAAAAAGAAAAAGGCTAAACCTCCCACTAGATAGAGTCCTCGTACCTCATCGGATACGTGTGTGAAGTAATGGAGTAAATCATGCATATTGATATACCAAAGGATAAATTATTTTTTGTTATATATCAAATCAAACATTTTTCCGATTTCAGTTTGACCGTTAGCTTTATATCTCTGTCCAGTTTCTAAATCTTCAATTATCCATTTCGTAGGACACTTAGTTTTTATAATTAGATTTATTGGTGAATCAAGTTCTTCCGCTTTCCCTCCATTTTTTAGTTTTCTATATTTTTTCATATAGTTTCCTTTGTTCTTTTAATCTAGGTGATATGACATTAATTTTTTTGTGTTTATTATCCCTCATATATTGATGAGATCTATGAAACAAATTTATTACGGATATTGCGTATGGATTTTACAGAAATTATAAATTCAACCAATCCATAAAGTTTATGAATATCTTATCTAAGTGTCGGATTATTTGCTCATCTCCTTTTTTCCAAAGAGGTGGAGCTACTTCA
>DASCRE010000253.1:0-3448 GCA_034408645.1 Fidelibacterota bacterium
TGTGATTAGGTTTACTATGCTCATGGATATGATTAGAATGTTCGTGCTTCTCATCTGTATGGTTGTGATCATGTTTTTCTATATCGATCTTTTTTTCAATCTTCTGGTGTTTATCAATTCCCAAAAAACCATTTAACTGGTAAATCAATAAGAAAACACCTGCCATGATTACTCCCCAATTAGAAAGTTTAGATATTATTTCAAAATATTTGCCCCTTATTAATAGTAACAAGGGAAATACAATAGCTAGAACCGCAATCTGACCAATTTCTACGCCTACA
Organism: Fidelibacterota bacterium; assembly: GCA_034408645.1. GTDB lineage: Bacteria > Fidelibacterota > Marinisomatia > Marinisomatales > AB-629-J13 > AB-629-J13. The sequence goes on from DASCRE010000253.1 coordinate 282, forward strand.
TTAAATGACAGTATAGAATAGATTAGATTGTTGCTTCCCAAATTAATTTGTTGGAGTCTTGTCGATAACCCAAAACCATGAATTAATCCAAATAAAAAAACCATCAAAACTAAATTAGGCGGGTTAAAAAATAACCATTTTTTAAATCCACCTAAATTTTCAAAACCTTTATAAATGACACTAAAAGCAATGACAGCATCAATTAGATAATAGTTAGCGGTAATTTTAAACAAAGTGGCAAAAACAAGGGTAATACTGTGCCCAACTGTGAATGCTGTAACAAATTTTACAATATCTGAAAAACGTGTTAAAAAGAAAATAACCCCAACAAGGAATAAAATATGATCATACCCTGTAATCATATGTTTGGCCCCTAAATATAAATAATCTGTCAAAGTACCATGAATAATTTGAGTTTTATCGGACTCAGAAACCCCATGTGAAAATATTATTCCACTAGATATAAAGAATAAGATTATTTTACGAAAATCAAGCATGTTGAAATTAAAAAAACAAAAAATGCACCTACAATAATATCTTGCTGACATTATTAATCCCAATTAATATATTATATATCTCTTGAAATTCAGATTTTGCCATTATTTCAATTTACTCCACCCCCACTATTTTACAAAGAGGTGAATAGTGTAGCTTGTTTCTCCAATGATCATGGGCACTAAAACCTCCAGGTTCAACAATACCCATAGAGCCCTTGGACTGAATATCCTTATCCGGCACAATTCCCAGCCAGCGTTCACACCCGAGCCTGATGTGGTTCACGAACTAGTGGGACATGGAGCTATGTTGGTGGAACCGAATTTTGTCATGGTCAATCGGCTTTTTGGTAAGGTCTCCACTACAGCAGATGATATATTGACCGAAAAGTTAATTCGCTTATACTGGTGGTCAATTGAATTCGGTTTGGTAAAAGAAAATAAAAAAATCAAAGCCATCGGTGCAGGCCTATTGTCTTCTATAGGTGAGTTAGGTTCGATCGGTGAACATCCTCATCTACCATTTGATCCTGAAGTGATGGCAAAGACGGATTTTGATCCCACCCAAACGCAGCCCTTTTATTTTTGTGCTGAGAGCAGTGAAGTTGCCGTCTCAAAACTCGTCGAATATTTGAATGTATATCTAAAGTAAAATCAGGTATTTATGCATCCATTAGAGATTCGTGATAGTACCATTATTATAAAAAAAAATCCGCTATCTGTCTATCATTTAGCGGATTTGTAGGACTATAAAAAACAAAAATAAATTAGTGTTTAATTGAGCTGAATCTCCCTCAGTTTTTCCTGAAGCATTTCATCAAACATCTTGTCAAGATGTTCAGCTTTCACTTTCCATTGACCACCTATCTTTAAGGCTGGAATCTTTCTCTGCTGAACCAAACGATAAACTGTCTGTTCTTTCATGTTCAAATAATCAGCGACTTCTTTTATTCCTAAGATTCCATTATTCATTTTTTATCCCTTAAAAAATTATATTTGTGGTCCTTTTATAATATCTCACTTTAAAAATACCACATAAATCTGATGGCCGAAAGTGACCCGTGTTCATCTTTAATATCGGACAATTATCTCCAATTTTTAACTGTATCATATACTATTAATTGTGTGTAGAGTAATCATTAAGAATATTGAAATATCTAGAATAAAATCAAAAAAGATATATCAGTAATGAATAAACTAAAGTAGTCTATAAATTTTAATAATAAAATCGAAAATAAATAAAAGAGAAGTTTTCACACTTTTAGAAGTATTTTCTTCGTCAAATGGTCAAAAAAAATAAAGTTTAACTAATGTCTGAAGTCGCACAATCCATTTCCTATTTTGACCTCATCTATATTATTATACCTGTCCTTATCGTCATTTATATCTTTTTCAAATGGAAGTTAAATTTTTCTACTGTGCTCTATGCACACACCCGAATGTTTATTCAACTCATCGCTATTGGGTACTGCCTTAACTATATTTTCGATAATGATCATCCAATTGCTATTTTACTTATCCTTGTTACCATGATCTTTATTGCCGGATACATTGCACCGAGACCCTTGAAGAAAAAACAATTTTTCAATTATTTATTTTCAACCATTTCCATCTTCATTGCAGGATCAGTTACACTCTATATAGTTACTCAACACGTAATAAAGATCAGCCCATGGTATAATCCAAATTTTTTAATTCCCCTGGGAGGAATGATCTTTGCTAATTGCATGAATTCCATCAGCCTTGCAGCAGAACGTTTTGAGAATGAGATCGGAAAAGGGCTTACCTATGAGGATAAAAGGAATATATCGTTCAGGGCATCTCTCATCCCCATCACCAATTCCCTGTTGGCAGTGGGACTGGTCTCTCTTCCGGGAACCATGACAGGCATGATCCTTTCCGGGATCTCCCCAATGATAGCGGTGAGATATCAGATCATGGTCATGTGCATGATTTTCGGTTCTACCGGGATATCATCTGCCATATACCTGGTCCTCATGAAAGACAAGGAAACATTACCGGGGTGACCTATTTCAGGAGCAGCATTTTGCCGGTATGTATTTGGTCCCCTGCCTTCACATGGCAGAGATAGATACCAGCACTGACATTTTTCCCGAACCGGTCCCTCCCGTCCCACATAACCCTGTGTGCTCCAGAGTTGAGTCTGCTGTTTTCCAGGACCCTGATCTCCCTTCCAGTAATATCAGTAACAGAAACCTTCACCTGTACATCATAAGGAATCTGAAACTCAACATGGGTAACAGGATTGAATGGGTTGGGATAGTTCCGATCTAAAGTAAATCTTCCTGGAGTTAATGAGTTTTCATCAACAGAATTTGTCTGCCCCTCTATAACGAACCAGGATGGCAACAATCTGTTACTTGTAAATTCAGATGATGGACCGTCCGCTGTAATCTTATCCGACAATGCCAATGTACGAAGTGTCGTACTGCCATCTCCATCCGTTCTCTGAAATATGAGATGGGTGTCATCAGGAGAGTACCGGGGAAAACTTGATTTCGATCCATTGTATTCAATCCAACCAAAACCTCCTTCAAAAAGGTCACGAGCCATAATCCATACCGTTTCTGAGTTCTGATCAATATAATCCAATACGAAATAATTACCGTTGGTCTGAGCAAAAGAAGGATTCCCCATGCTGATTCCAGAGGG